>CALLPZ010000070.1 GCA_938015405.1 uncultured Pseudanabaenaceae cyanobacterium | reverse complement strand
ATCTGGTTTTCCAGAGCCGCTGGCACGAGCAAGTCTACCTCCAGCTCTAGGAGTTCAGCATTGGTGATGGTTTCCCGCGACCTCAGAGAGCAAACGCTGCCCTCGCAATAGACCGCTTCCATGGCGCGGGTGGCGTTTTTGTGGGCGCGGACGCTGGGGATATCTAACCCTTGGGGGGCGTAGATGCCGCCTTTGGAATCGCTGACAGCCACGACTTTGTAGCCTGCCTTGTGGAGCAACTCTGCCAATGTTGCCCCAGCATTGCCGAAGCCCTGGACGGCGACACGGGTGTTTTTGGGTTGGCGATCGTATTTGGGCAGCAGGGTCTGAATCGTGAAAAATGCTCCCATCGCCGTAGCCGTATCGCGCCCTTGGCTGCCGCCCACAGCCAGGGGCTTGCCGGTGACAACGCCCGGGGAAAATTTGCGCTGGATGGTGCTGTATTGGTCCATCATCCAGCTCATAACCATGGCATTTGTATAGACATCTGGGGCGAGGATGTCGCGGTCGGGACCGATGAAGTCGGCGATCGCGTCAATATACCCCCGGCTCAGTCGCTCCAATTCCAGTCGTGAGAGTTCCTTCGGATTAACGGTAATGCCGCCCTTGCCACCGCCATAGGGCAAGTCCAGTACGGCGCATTTAAACGTCATCCAAAAGGCTAGAGATTGCACTTCGCCCAGGGTGACGCCGGGGTGATAGCGCACGCCACCTTTGGTTGGCCCCCGGGTGTCGTCATAGCGCACGCGGTAACCCTGGAAGATTTCTAAGGAGCCATCGTCTCGGCGCAGGGGGATGGAGACTTGGAGGTTCGCTTTGGGAGAGCGGAGGCGGGCGATCGCGTCATCGGACAGCTTTACATGCTTCAGGGCCTCATCCAACCGTTGTTGAGCATCGGCAAAAATATCCATGCTTCGGCCTCCTGAAGATGGGCCGACGGACTAACCTAGGCCCTGTAATCCCAGTGTAGACAATACTTTCAGTGATCCACCACTATTCGACATAAGCCGTAAAGCTTTGCGAATGCAATGAGGTTGGGGCTGTTTAGACCTTGCCTTGCGAAATAGCACCGTTCTGGGGCCGGGACTTCGCAAGGCAAGGTTTAGAGAATCATCTCTTCAGTTGTGCATCCTACTCTGATAAGCGAGACGATTGGAGCGTGGGTGGAGTGGTACTGGATTGCATCACATCCCATTCCACCTCAGCCAAAGACCAGCCCTGCTTGAGGCGATCGCGATAGTGCTGCAATTTCACATCGGATAGCTTCGCCCCCCGAAGATCCTGATAGATCTGATTGAGCACGGTTTCCACTGCATCTCCATCGGCCATATCGGCCCGCAGTAGCTGGAGGGAAGCACCGTTGCGTAGAAGCCTGGCATAGAGATCAGCTGCTTCAGCACCAATCTCTTTGCCCGTGATCTCTCGATACAGAGCTGTGACCTGGCGGAGATAGATATCGGAAGTTTTAGCCTGGGGGCTGGGAGCATTTGGGGTGGAGATTGCAGGGGGCACAGCTACCGCAGCAGGTGCTTCCTGAACGACTGACAATGGGATGCTCTGGGTGCTGCTTTGAGCGATCGGCTGTGCCGCAGCAGAATCGTGGGTCAAATAGAGATGCCCCAGCACCTTGTCCTCAAACCGTCGTTTGGTTAGCCGCCAGCCCGGCTGAAACATGAGCTTCGAAAAGGAGCGAGGGGAGCCATAGCTGCGAGCAATGACCATGGAAGGAAGCCCTTCGCGATTGGGGGAGGCAATCAGCTGCAACTCTCCATCCGCTTCAACAATGCGAGGCGTATAGGTCAGATACTTGTCTTCGCCATCCATACGAATTGAGTAGCCATTGCCATCCACACCGCGTGTGCAGATGCCGCTGAAGTCAAAATTGAGTAAGAGAGGGGTGACGGCTGTGGGCTGACTGCCATGCTCGCTCCAGCAATCCCGCTCATCGCTGGTTTGACCAATGACGGTGAGCTGGTGCTGGGTTCCACCCTGGTAAGGGGTGGCCATTAATACGAAGTTGTTGGGGTCAACTTCTTGTTGGTCAAAGATCGAGCTAGCCTGGGCTGAAGCGATGGGCAAGCCTAAGAGTGCTGCCGAGGTGAATAGGGCAGTCATCCAAAAAGATTTCATGGGGCAGTCTGTTAAGTACTACAGGGGAATACGTAAAATCAATATTTTTAGAAAATATTAGATACTCGACTGACTCGTCTTTATACATAAAACAGATCGGTCTATTTAGTCAATGCGGTTTAATTTTCCTATGTAAAAAATGCACAGTGAGCTAAAGCATTGATGAAACGCATGTTCGTTGGGGATATGACTGAATGTGTTGAATGGAGCGAGCCAATCTACAACCTTTGTAACCTTCCTGTTCCAATGCCTCTCCTTGCTGCTCGGCTATTGCCCATAAGGCTTGGTACGTAAGCTCTTGGAGGTGATTGGCTCTACTGCTGCTGGCCTTGCTGATAGCCCAGACTTGAATCATCCTCCACAGCTCAACCTTTACGTCCCTGGCCAAGCTCCCTTGGCTTGGCGGCAGCGCCTTATCATTCCAAGAGAGCCTCGCTGGTGCTGAGGGGAAAGCCTGCTCAAATCCAACATTGCCAGGGGGGCTCTTGATTGCCATCTGGCTTCAGCCGTAAAGCTTCGAAAAATATTAGCAGTAGCAAATCGCACCAGATTACGATTGAAGCAGTTGTGACCTTTATCCATGACTAGCAGCCTTCCATGACCATTAGCCCGCCCGTCTCCGAGTCTGATAGCCGCATACTCAAGCTTTATCGATCTTCCATCGGTAAGAAATTGCTGACGGGCATTACTGGGCTAGCCATGAGCCTATTTGTGGTGGTCCATATGCTGGGCAATATGACGCTGTTTTTCAGCGCCGAAGCCTACAACCAGTTTGGGCATTTTCTGGAGCAAGTCTGGCCTCTCACCTACTTAATTGAATTGGTGTTGACCCTGAGTGTCTTCCTCCATGCCAGCCTAGGCATTCAGCTCTGGTTAACAAAGCGACAAGCTAGAAGCGAAGCCTATGCAGTCTATGAATCTGCAGGGCAATCCCCCGAGAAGCCCAGCTATCAAAGCCTCAGCTCTCGCAGCATGATTGTCAGTGGGGCAGTCTTGGGTAGCTTCCTGGTCTGGCATTTGCTGACATTTAAGTTTGGCCTGCGATACTCGGTCAGCGGTTCGGAGATGCGAGACCTGGCTCGACTGGTGATTGAGGCGTTTCAGCAACCGCTTTATACCGTTAGCTACGTTGCTGTGTTTAGTTTGTTGGCATTGCATCTTCGCCATGGCCTGTGGAGCGCTTGGCAGTCTTTAGGGGCGCTGAATCAGAATGTGCGCCCTCTAGCCTATGGATTGAGCTTAATCATGGCGGTGCTATTGGTCTTGGGCTTTGGCATTTTGCCCCTCGCGATTTACTTCGGACTGCTGAGCTGATGAATCAATCGCTTACACAAATCTCCACAGCCACCTCCATTCCCCAGCCCATTACCTCCATGTTTGGAGGAAGGGGAGTTTCAAAGTCCCTCTCCCAAGCTTGGAGAGGGATTTAGGGAGAGGGCCAGTTATCCCAAAAGTCTAATCAATCTAGCCTAGCGCCACTTCTCCTTGCCACCGTCATGAACCTAGATCCTCGCATCCCCAACGGCCCGCTCTCTGAGAAATGGGGCAACTTCAAAGACCACTGCAAACTGGTTAACCCCAACAACAAACGCAAACACAAAATCCTTGTGGTGGGCACTGGCCTAGCGGGCGCTTCTGCTGCAGCCACTCTGGCAGAGCTGGGCTACCACGTCCAAAGCTTCTGCATTCAGGATTCGCCCCGTCGCGCCCACAGCATTGCTGCCCAGGGCGGTATCAACGCCACGAAGAATTACCCCGGTGACGGCGACAGCATCTGGCGGCTTTTCTACGACACGATCAAGGGCGGCGACTACCGCTCCCGCGAAGCCAATGTCTATCGCCTCGCCCAGATCAGCAGCAACATCATTGATCAATGTGTTGCCCAGGGTGTTCCCTTTGCGCGGGAGTATGGCGGTGGCCTAGCAAATCGTTCCTTTGGTGGAGCCCAGGTATCGCGGACGTTCTATGCCCAGGGCCAGACGGGGCAGCAGCTATTGCTGGGGGCCTATGGGGCGATGATGCGCCAGGTGGCAGCGGGCAATATTGAGCTGTTTCCCCGTCGGGAAATGTTGGACCTAGTGGTGGTGGATGGCCAGGCACGGGGCATCGTGGTGCGCAACCTGCTGACGGGGGAGTTTGAGCGCTATGGCGGTGATTCAGTTCTACTAGCAACTGGGGGCTATGGCAATGTCTATTACCTCTCTACCAATGGCAAGAACTCTAATGTGACGGCTTCCTGGCGCTGTCATAAGCGGGGAGCGCTGTTTGCCAATCCTTGCTACACCCAAATTCACCCCACTTGCATTCCGGTCGCCAGCGAGTACCAGTCGAAGCTGACGCTGATGAGCGAAAGCCTGCGCAATGATGGGCGGGTGTGGGTGCCGATGCAACCGGGGGATAAGCGCAGTGCCAATGAGATTCCCGAAGATGAGCGGGACTACTTCTTGGAGACTCGTTACCCCAGCTTTGGCAACTTGGTGCCCCGCGATGTGGCTTCGCGCAATGCCAAGCAGATGACTGACGCAGGTAAAGGTGTGGGCGCAACTGGTTTGGCCGTGTATCTGGACTTTCGCGATGCGATCGCCGCCCA
>CALLPZ010000069.1 GCA_938015405.1 uncultured Pseudanabaenaceae cyanobacterium | reverse complement strand
GATGATGATAATACAACTCGCCTGCTGATGCGAGAGCAGTTGGAAGCCAGTGGCTATCGGGTACGAGAGGCACCGAATGGGCTCGCTGCATTGGAGTATATGGATGTGTTTCTGCCCAATGTAATTATCCTGGATCTCTTGATGCCTGCCATGAATGGCTTTGAGTTCTTACATAATTTGCAGCAGAAGCCCCAATGCAAAAATATTCCTGTGATTGTAACGACGGCGAAGGACCTTAGTTCAGAGGAACGAGACTCCTTGACCAGCAATGTGCAGAAGGTCTTTTGCAAGGGGGTTGGCGATCGCCAAACCCTCCTCGCAGATGTGCGACAGTTCCTGTCCGAAGCTTTGTCTCGTCAGAAGCCTGCTTCTAATCCAGGCAATCCTTTAGAGGGCACACCCGTTATTGGAGCCGCTCAGGAATCTACCACGGCTGTTGCGGTTGATGTTGCGACTGCAGCAATGCTGACGTCAGACAGTGTGAGTGCTAGCGCAACTGATGCTGTGGCTGAAGCCCTAGCTGATGTTGAGGAGTCACCTCAAAGCTTGACTGCTTAGCCGCCTTGGAGTCAGCAGGACTGAAGCCTGTTGTTCTGGTGCTGTTCGTTTCCCGTTTTACATTTTTCTTCTTAGGGTCATGACTAAAATTTTGTTGGTTGAAGATAACGAGATGAATCAGGATATGCTCTCCCGGCGCTTGCTCCGGCGAGGCTATGAGGTCGTCATTGCGGGGGATGGCGCCCAGGGGGTCACTATGAGCCTCTCTGAAACACCCGACATTATTTTGATGGACATGAGTTTGCCCATTCTTGATGGTTGGGAAGCCACACGGCATATCAAATTCAACCCGGTGACCAAGCACCTGCCTGTGATCGCTTTGACGGCCCATGCGATGTCTGGCGATCGCGAAAATGCCTTGGCTGCAGGCTGTGATGACTACGACACGAAGCCCGTTGATTTCAAACGCCTACTGGGCAAAATTGAAGCTCTCCTTCAGACGCCCTTGACTGCCTAAGGACATTTCAGAATGCCACCCCTTACCCTGTCGGTTAAATCTGAATATCTCACCTGGATGGCCCATCTGCGCCATGAGTTGTATACCCCACTTAATGCAATTCATGGCTACAGTGAGCTGCTGATGGAAGAATTGGAGGATGTCGGCCCAGCCCATGGAGACTTTGCCCATGCCCTAAGGCGACTCCATCAAGTGGGTGGGCGAATTTTCACACTCATTAGCCAGTCTATGAGTGGAGATACGCTTTGCGCGGAAGCTGAGCAATCTGTATCAGCGAGCCTCAGCCAGGCTACTGATGACTCTGCGATTTGGACGGCTTCTTGGGAGCATCTGAAACAGCAGGCTTTTATTGGGAATTTACAGCCTTGGTCGTTGGAATTAGGAGAGTTCTCCACCCAGCTGAAACAAATGACACCCCCTGAATTTCAGGGAGACATCGAAAAGATTGCGATCGCATCTCGTAATTTTCAACTGATGGTTCAGGCAGTATTGAGTTCCCAGGCTTGGCCCTGTGAATTGTGGCCCGATGAACCTTTAACAGAGCGGCATGAGACATCGACGGCTAGCGTTGCTCCTCTGGCCACCATTGCAGATCTCCAAATCTCTTCTTCTTCTAGTGAAAAGGCAGCAAGAGCTGTGGCAGATCTAGAAGAGAAGCCACCACCGACTTCTTCTCGGGCTGCAATTCGTGAGGCTTCTCTTCCAAGGATTCCTGAATCAACATCCTCCCGGAACCTGGCAAATGTTTTAGTGGTGGATGACAATGGGGCAAACTGCGATTTGCTCTGTCGTTATATTATTCGTCAAGGCCATCAAGTCACACCCGTGCCAAGTGGACAGCAAGCCTTGACCCAAATCAAAACGGGTGCCTATGACTTAATTTTGCTTGACATTCTCATGCCAGAGATGAATGGCTATGAGGTCTTAGAATGGATTAGAAATAGTGAATGGCGACATCTTTCAGTCATCATGATCTCCTCCCTAGATGAGCTTGATAGCGTTGTTAAGTGCATTGAAATGGGGGCTGAAGATTACTTGCCAAAGCCTTTCAACCCGACCTTGCTCAAAGCTAGAGTGGATGCTTGTTTAGAGAAGAAGCGCCTTCGAGATCAAGAGGTTCAATATCTAGATCAGCTCGCCGTTGCCAATGAGAAAATTATGCATCTCAATGAGCAACTTAAAGTTGAAAATGGTCGTTTGAGCGCTGAGCTAGATATCACACGGCGAATTCAACAAATGATGTTGCCTCGTCCCCAAGAACTTGCCCAGATCAAAGATTTGGATGTGGTGGGCTTTATGAAGCCTGCCGATGAGGTTGGGGGGGATTACTACGATGTCATTTGTCGAGATGATGGCATTGTTATCGGTATTGGCGATGTCACAGGCCATGGCTTAGAAAGTGGCTTGCTGATGCTGATGATTCAAACGGCCGTACGAACCCTAGTAGAACAAGGGAGCTGCGATTATCAACATTTCTTAGATGTCATCAATCGTACAATTCTCAGTAATGCAGGCCGTATGGAAACGAGTCGTAATTCCAGCCTCTCTCTGATTCATTATCACAAAGGAATCTTGAGTATTAGTGGTCAGCATGAGGAGGTCATTGTCATTCGTTCCAATGGAGAAATTGAGAAAATTGATACTATCAATCTAGGTTTTCCTATGGGATTAGATCATGATATATCTGAGTTTTTAGGGAAAACTGAGATTGAGCTGAATCTCCAGGATGTGGTGATTCTATACACTGATGGGATTACTGAAGCAGAGAATTCGAAGGGGCAATTCTACGGTATTGAGCGACTTGCTAAAGTTGCTGCACAACATCGTGATTTGAACGTCGAAGAAATTCGGAGTTTTGTGATCTCTGACTTGACTCGATATATCGACAATCATCAGATCTTTGACGATATTACCTTGCTGGTGATGAAACGAAACGCTTAACGATATTTGTTCAATCTACTTTTTGACGAGCAAGCTCAATATGACTATTTTAGGCTCAGCCCAGCAGGAGAAGGTAATGCTACAAACAGTTGAAGAGAAGGTATTTGCATTATTGCCCCAGACCTTTGGTGATTATTTGGAGCAGCTTCCTCCTTACCATGAGCAGCTAACATTAGACTTTTCGCCAAGTACTGCCCCTCCTCGTAAGCGCTGGCGTAATAATGGACGCTCTGCAGACTTTCTTGCTGATTTCTTGGTGACTTGTTTGCCAGAAATTGAAACCGATATGGATCGGCGGCGACAGGCCGAAATCAAGGATGCCGTGAGCTATATTGCAAACGAGCTGCTAGAAAATGCCATGAAATACAGCGACCAATCCCAAGGTACCTGTACTCGCATTCATCTCTATTTTGATGGTAGCTGCATTCTGTTCCTGACCCAGAATAATGTTCGACCTGAGGCCGTGCAGGCATTCCAGGGCCATATTCAAGAATTGCTCAATGAAGATACTCAAGAGCTGTACATCACACGTCTTGAAGAGAGTGTCGAATTGGAGAATAGCGGGTCTGGCCTGGGATTGCTCACGATGATCAATGACTATGATGCAAAGCTGAGTTGGAAGTTTGAGCAGGTTGAAGAGCATGGCTCTCCAGTTGCGATCGCAGTCACGACGATGGTTCAGCTAGAGATATAACTCAACTTTCGTCATTTTTCCAAGTGTAACCGTTGATTTTTCTGAACTTGACCTAAGACCATGATTTCATTTGAAGCAGACCTTACTGGAGAGCAGGACACCGCGATGGAGATTGTTAAAGACAACTATCAGGTGACCTATAAGTCCGAGGATTCTACGGTATATTGCAAAGGCTCTTTACGGCTGCATGGTCAGGAAGAAGACTATCAGCAAATTAATAGCTTGCTCGATCAAGTCATTGAATTAGAGCCACCCACTGTGACGCTTAATCTGCAGGAACTCGACTTCCTCAACAGCTTAGGTATCAATATGCTGTCAAAATTTGTGATTAAAATTCGTAAGAAAAAGTTTATCAAAGTGATTGTACAGGGGGCAAAAGATACTCCTTGGCAAGAGAAGTCCTTGAAGAATCTACAGCGTTTGATGCCCAGCCTCTCTTTGACCTTAAGCTAGTCAAGCTGAACGATTCCAATTAGTTTAGAGCATTCAAAAAGCCACTCATCTAGGAGATTTAGACGAGTGGCTTTTTAAATTTTTAGGGTAAAGCTTAGTAGAGTTCTGAATTTATCGCCTTAAGGCTGAGGATGCTGGAGGTAGCCCCATTTTGCTCCAGCTTTGACCGGCGCAATACCATCGGAGAAGTCAGCTGCTAGGGAGAACTGAGGCTCGATCGCGAGTTTCCCCATGCTGTTGACATACCCAGCCTTACGTCCAACTCGAATCATGGCTAAACCTTGGGAAAAGCCTCCGACAAAATCATCATAGGCTGTGGGAATTGCTAATTTTCCAGCTTTGTCAATATAGCCATATTTACCATCGACAAATACAGCAGCATAACCTTCAGAAAAGTCTTTAGCCCGCACAAATTGTGGTTGAATTACAACTTCTCCGGAGCGATTTATATAGCCCCATTTGTCATTGATACTGACAGCGGCTAATCCTTCTTTGAAGTCGTTACTGTCCTCGAACTGTGGAGAAATTGCGATACTTCCATTAGGGGTGATGTAACCGAGTTTCCCATCCACGAGGATTGCGGCAAGGCCATCAACAAATTCCCAAGCTCCATCGAACTGAGGCTTGATCACAACCTTGCCTTTGCGATTGATATAGCCCCATTTCCCATCCTTTTGAATGGCAGCCATTCCTTCGGAGAAATCTCGGGCTTTATCAAGTTGAGGGGGAAAGAGGATTTTTCCATTTTTTTCAAAGTAGCCCCAGCGATCGCCGACTTCCAGCGTGGCGACGCCTTCGGAAAAGGCAGGGCTGATAAAGCCTACCTTGGAGCTAATGCGCATGACGACCTTGCCGTCAGTATTGATGTAGCTGCGCTTGCGGCCAATCTTGATTAGGGCAATGCCTTCGGAGAAGCCCCAGGTTTCATCGAATTGGGGATGGATAACCATTTCCCCCTTGCGATTGATGTAGCCCCAGCGGTTGTTGATACGGACGGGGGCTAAGCCTTCAGAGAAGGGAGAGGCATGGTCAAAGTTTGGCTCGATGGCCCAGTCCAGCTCGCCGATGGGAGTGAAGGGAGCGGCAGCGGGGAGTGGAGCTTGGGTTTGGGGGATTTGGGCGGTGGCAATGACAGGGGCAAAGAGGCTGGCAGCTAGGCCAAGCCCTAGGAGTCCAGGGAGCTGTCGAGACAGGAAAGAAAAAGACATCCGCACCATTATTCAGAATATCGGGGAACATATCACGCTAATCCTACCGACCCTTGGGCTGTTTATTCTGTTCCCTTGGGATGGAGCTTTGGCCCTAACAGAGCCATTGAGAACGCAGGGTTACGGGGAAATAGCTGTGGGGCAATAGCATTGGGGAAATAGCAACGGCCTAATTTGTTGGAACACTTGCGAGCGACCTCACTGTCTAGCATTCCTGGGTTCGGCACAGAGCCAAAAACAGCTTGACCAGAGCTATTGCTCTACTCACTGGACTCCTGGATAAAGCTGTCGCTCCACTGCTGGGCTTCTGGCATAGGAAGTTTGGGGCCGATGGGGGTGAAGTCAAATCCCTTGGGGGGCACAGGGGGGCCGATGGGGACCTGAGTGGCTGTGCTGGGGTCGACGATGACGTCTGCTTTGGGGCGGGGCTCGGAGGCTTCCAGTTCCTGCTCCGGTGATGAAACCTCTGGTGGGGCGATCGCCGCTTCGTCCTCTATGAGGTCGCCCTGGACTGACGCTGGACTTTCCGGGGCAGCTTGAGCCTCTGTTGCTTCGAGGGAGCTGGGAGCTTGAGGCCCAAATTCAGGTGGGTTGTCCGGGCGGATGGGGCCAATTACAGGCTCACGGGTTAAGTCAATTTCTCCACCGGATGGAGCTGTTGATTTTGGCAAAGCTGCTGGATCTGGGGCCTGGTTAGCATCCGGCTCTTCTGTTTTGGCTTCGGCAGAATCTGTTGTCACGACCGGCGCGTCCAATTCTGCCGGGCTGGCTGCCGGGCTGGCTGCTGGGCTTGATTCTGCAGTTGTGACCACAGGAGCAGAATTTTCAGAAGCCTCAGGTTCCTCAGTTACAGAGCTTTGCTCGGAGGCTGTTGGCTCGGGGGCTGTTGGCTCGGGGGTCAATTCAGGAGCGGTGGATTCGTCGGTGAGCTCCTCCTGAGACGATTCCTGTTCGGGCGCTGCTTGCTCAGGGACCACTGCCGGTGCTTTGACCGGGGGAGCAGCGGAGCGAGGCAGGAATTTGAGGCTTAGGTCGTAGCGGCTGAAGCGTTCATCTAGGGGACGGCGTTCCACACCAATCGATTTAAGCTGCTCCAGCACAGGGCGACTGGCGGGCGTCAAGGGCAGGAGTGAAGGAAGTTGAGTATCGAGGACGCGATCTACATCGACAAACATCAGTCCAGCCGGATCCTGGGAGCCATCGCGGGGCATACCTTCTCGATAGAGGCGGCTGGCAGCCAAGGTAGCGCGGGGTTGGGGCAGGATGAGGTTAGCCCCCGGCGCACCGACGATTAAGAAGGCGATGTTCCCTTCGAGCCAGCCGTGGGTGACAACGGCTTCGCCTGAGGCATTGGCCCAGTTCACGACGTTCTCACCATCTAGCTGGCTGGTGCTTAGGGTTAGACCGTACTTGTTCACCATCAACGCATCCAGCTTTTGCAGAGAGCGCTCGGCTAGCCTGCGATTGCTGGTCTGGGCCATGACGGTGAGGCCTGTTTGGAAGCGGGAGTTGGCCTGGGTGGGGATGGGTAGAATGCCGACGCTGTAGGGACCATCCATCCAGGAAAGCCAGTCCTTTTGCAGGTCCATGCTGGTGACCGTCTGAACCTGCTGCTGAATGGCACTGGGACTGAGGAGGGAGGTGGCGCCGGGTTTACCCTGGCTGAAACTGCGCCAGGCTTCTTGGACACTGCTGCCGCTGAGCAGGAAGGAGGTGGAAGCAGGAAAGCGATCGCCCAGGGCTACCATGGTCTCCGTTTTTTCGCCCAGCTTGGGTGCTGCTTGACCCAGCACGCCCAGGCCGTTACCAGAGACCTGATCCCAGGCCACGCTGTTGATGGCTAAGCCATCGCTTTCGGTCAAGCGGACCTGGCTAACAAGGCCTTGGAGCGATGCGGGAAGGGGGAGCAATCGGCCAGCAGCTTGGTTGCTGAGCACAGCTGCAGGGCCATTGATGTAAAAGGAGAGCAGGGCACCATCTGTGGAGGTGAGATTGCTGTCGCCGAGGCGACGTTGGGCATCTTCATACTCGTTCAGATCGGCCAATGCGGTGCCACTTTGATAACTGTCGATAGCCCGTTCAATCGTGGTGCGATCTGAGGCCAGTAGCCCGAAGTTACCGAAAATGGCGACGCTTTGGCGCTGGAGCAGGTCTACCTGGAGATCCCAAATTTTGATGCCGCGATGGCTAGAGGTGCTGTTCTCAAA
>CALLPZ010000068.1 GCA_938015405.1 uncultured Pseudanabaenaceae cyanobacterium | reverse complement strand
CAAAGTCCAACAAGCATTTCTAGATCTGGATTCTAGCGATGAAGACCAGGCCGATATTCTCAACCTATTTGGTGCTGAGAAATTCATCGCCACTGAAAACGGGAACTACGACAACATTGAGGCTGTGGGCCGAGAGATCGGCAAAATCAAATAGTTAACCAAAAGGCAAAACCACCCCACCTAACCTCCCCTTGAAGCAGGGGAGGAACAGACTGGAAATATGCGTCCAATCTCTTGTTTCAGATAGACCTCCGCTTCCTCATGCTTCAAAAGAGCAGATCTTTCCCAATCTTTGCTTTTCTCCCAGAGGCCAATTACACCTCTGATTCGGTTAAACGCCAATGCTCTGTAGGTGTAGCAACCCAGCCTGTTAGCGAGGGTGACCCGTCAGGGACGGAAGCCGTCCCAACGGCTGGGGTGTGTGGAGAGTTCCCCACGGATTTGCGGCTCGGTCAAACCAAGCTCAAACCCCAACCAGCAACACAATTAAACGCCTAAGCCCCTAATACACCCCACCCGGCACCGTAAACTGACAAACCAAAGTACTCGTCTGATCCTCCCGCCGCACCGGACACTGCGGCCGCACCAACGGATTATCCCAAGCCATCAACTCCCGCAACCTCGACATCCCCGACACCGGCTGCAAACTGCGAATCTCGTTATCCCGTACATACAGCGCCTCCAAAGCAAAAGCATGGCCAATAGGCCGCAAATCCTTAATTTGGTTGTGATCCAAACTCAACCAGCGCAACCCATGGAGCTGACGTAGCGGCCCCAGATCCTCAATCTTATTCATCGACAGATCCAACATCTCCAACCGCTGAAGCCGAATCACCAACCGCGCATCAGTAATATTGTTATTAGCCAAATTCAAACGCCGCAAATTACGCAACTTCGTCACTGGCCAGAGATTGCGAGCCCCAACCGAATTTACATCCAGCGAAGTTAACCGAGGCAAATGCTCCAGGCTATCCAAATACTTCAAAGGATTACTGTGAAGCGACAGCACCTCTAGATTCTTCAGCTCCCGCAAGGGTCGAATACTCGTAATACTATTGCCCCCCAAATGCAATTCCCGCAGCAGCGTGAGCTTCGAGAGAGGGGTGAGATCAGTAATTTGATTCGTCTTGGCAGGCTGAATAACATTGCCCCAAACAAAAGGCCGCGTTGAACCTAACTCCGCAGGAGGCGGCTCAACGGAAAAATCTCCGACTGGAGCCTTACTGGGTTTATCACCTAGCTGCTTTGTTGGCTCAGCCAGCATCTGCCCAGGCTTGGCTGGCGCAGCCTTCGTCCCATTCCCCTTTGCCAGATTAGACGGCGCTGGAAACCGGTGGGAATGGGTGCGGCGATCGCTCGTCAGTAGTCCAAAGGGCACCTCCGGCACCCCCGACAAATCCAAAATTTCCAGCTGGGTCAACTTCTCCAGCGGCGTCAAATCCGTAATCGAGCTCTCCCGAATCACCAACCGCCGCAGCTGGGGATACCAACTAATCGGCTCCAGCGTCGCCAACCGTCCCCCCGGAATAATTAACTGAGTCGAAAGACTCAGCAACTTATGGGCTCGGCGACAATCCTGGGTCTCCACAGCCTGGAGCATCAAGTCCAGAGTGACCTGCATATCCGTGGGAGCAGTCGCGCGGCGATCGCACCAATAAATAAAGCCCCGTGAATCAGCCGTAACCCTAGCCTGAGCATCGGAGGGCAGCGCAGTCGGCTTGGTCTGGGATGCTTCAACCTTAGGAGAAGCTGCATCCTCAGCAAGGCTAGCACTCGCAGCAACTGGCATTGACGCCCCAGGCGTTGCGATCGCCGTAGCGCTGGCAAGCGCAACCGACGCCAATCCAGCCCGAAACCACGCCAGGCTGGACAAAGGAAAACTATTCATCTTGATGTCACTGAGTTGACCGAAACGAACCGAATACTGGCCCGGAGAGGCGATGGTTGAAGTGATGCAGACTCAACCATGAATCACGACCCGGCTTGCAGCCCGCTACTTAAACTCTCCAAGCCCAGACGCTAAAACCGGAGTCGGTACAACTCAGGACTCAAAAAATGCCAGAGCGATGGGCTTCACCGAGATGCGAAGCGTTCACCAACTGCTCCCCTAATAACACCCACGGATAATTCAGCACCGCTTAGCCCTGATAATAGAAACTCAGCTAGATAATCTTTCCTTCGCTTGCTCGATGTCTCCGCCCGAACCACAACTATCCATTTCTCAATCCAGATCTTCATCGAAGGATGAACCACTGCTGGTGCTGAAGCAAATCAGCCATGGATTTGACGGGCAAGCTGCACTCCAAAACATCAACCTGCAGATTTACCCCGGCGATCGCCTCGCCCTAGTGGGCCCCAGCGGCGCAGGCAAAAGCACCCTGCTACGCCTGCTCAATGGCAGCCTCGCCCCAAACCAAGGCCAAGTGATGGCCCTGGGACGAGACCTCGCTCAGCTCTCTAATCGCCAGCGCCGCAAACTCCAGCGGCAAATCGGCACCATTTACCAACAGTTCAATCTCATCAACTCCCTGCGCGTCATCCACAACGTCAATGCCGGAAACCTAGGCCGTTGGTCGCTCCCCAAGGCCTTATTCTCCCTCGCCATCCCCCAGGAAGTTGCAGCCGCCCAGGCTGTCCTCACCCAAGTGGGCATCCCTGAAAAAATCTTTGAGCGCACCGACCAACTCTCAGGTGGGCAGCAGCAACGCGTCGCCATTGCCCGCGTCCTCACCCAAAATCCCCAAGTCATCCTCGCTGACGAACCCATCGCCAGCCTCGATCCCGAACGCAGCCGAGAAATAATGGAGTTGTTAACTCAACTCTGCACCCAACAAGGCAGAGCATTAGTCGTCAGTCTCCATGATTTGGAGATGGCCAAAGTTTGGTGCGATCGCATCGTCGGCCTGCGTAATGGCGAGATTTGCTTCGACTGCCCCGCCATAGAAATACGGAGCCATCAAATCAAGTCGCTCTATCAAATTGAGCCAAATAGCTCAATTTAGGCAAATCACTCGGGAACCATATGAGTAGATTTTGCCAGAACACAGCCAACCATGACCCGTACTTATAAGCAATGGAAAAAACAAAAACGAAATCTGAGTTCGCATGCATCAAGGTCCCGTCGCCTCCAGCAACCCGTCACCCACTTTGGGGAGAGAGAAACAGCTAGAAACCAAGGTTCTTCATTGGGTAGCCCTTCCCTCGCAATCGAAGGCCAAGATTTGTCGCGAGCAGTTCGGAACCAGCGAGAGCGCTCGCCTCTGAAAAGTAGCCCGCTGAAGAGTTCCGTGAACTCCCTTGCCCGCAACATCAACGAGTATCGCTACGGTGAAATGCTCCTATGGTGCTTCAGCGCAGCCTCTCTCCTCATCTATATCGGGCTTAAGTGGTATGAGCACCTAGCCAACGTGCCTCGACAGCCTCTCCTCTTAACGCTCTTTTGCACACCTATCATCTGCTATTGCAGCTGGCGAGTTTGGCAAAGACACAGATAGTTCAAGCAAAGCCAGCTGGACTTAGAGAGTGAAAAGACAGTGGGTCAATACCTTGAAGGCCTCCGTACCGATGGCTACCAAGTCTTCCACGACATCACTGGCCCAAACTTCAACCTGGATCACGTTGTCATTGGCCCTGGCGGCATCTTCACCATCGAGACTAAAGCCTACAGCAAGCCTAAGCGGGGCAATCCCCAAATCTCCTTCCAGGGACAAACATTAACTATCGGCGACCACCCAACCGAACCCAATCTCATCAGCCAAGCCAAAGATCAAGCCAATGGGCTTGGCAACATTCTCAAAGAGAGCACAGGCCAAGGCTATGGCATTAAACCCGTTATCGTTTTCCCCGGCTGGTTCGTGGCACCCCTCTCAGCACAACAAAAAGAAACGCTCTGGATTCTCAATCCCAAAGCGCTCCCAAGCTGTCTAAAACGAACACCCACCCAGCTCAACCCAGAACAGATTCACTTAGCGGCTTATCACCTTTCCCGCTATTGCCGCACCAGTTAGTAACCTCATCAAGTCATCAGCATTGAAACACCACAAAACGCGATCGCCCTCCCTGCGCAAAATTGGCAGGGGCGATCGCGCTCTTTATGGAGCTCCATCCAAGGCTACTGAATACGACGCGACAGCAATTGCTCTTCCAACGCAGCAATGCGGCTATAGGCAGCCGTCAGCTGAGCCGTCAGGCGTTGCACCTGCATCTCAGGCGGCATAATCAGTTGCCCTTCACCATTGGTAGGCAACGAAGAATCATCGACATCATCCAACACATCCTTATGGCTCATCGTTTTGGAATAGGCCTGGGAATGCTGAATCGCCGGGACATCCTGCTGAACAGGGCTAGGATTACGCAGGGAATCCATACTCCCTAGAACCTGTCCAACAGAATTATTAAGCTGACTAATGGAATCAACAATACTGCCAAGCTTTGCTTCAACAGCTTCAATTCTTTGATCTGTGGAACTCATCGCATCATACCTAGTTAAAAAGAATCACCCACAAGAGACCAGTACTCGGTATTTCCAAATGATTAAGGAATACTTGCAATACCATCACTTAAGCGTCAATGAATCGAATGGGAATGGAGTATTTTTTTGGGGTGGGGAGATTGCAATAGAGCTGAAACTGAACTGCAATAACTGAACGAGCAAACTGCAATAGAGAGAACTTAGGACGACTGGTTTAGAGACACCACTTAAGCGAACCAGCGAGCTGAGATCTTCTTGGGCAAGGTAGCCAGGAGAGAAGATAGCCACAAGCACACCTGTTTAGACGTAAACCATCTGTCAAAGCTAGAGATGGATTACGGTGATTTGAATAGCAAACGCCCTAGCCAGCAAGGCCGTTGCTATAAATACTGCTCAGCAAACCCATAGGAAAGGAAAGACTGTCCTAAATGGAACCTTAGGGAGCCGATCAGTCTTTGGCTTCACTTATGTTATGCATTGGCTATAACAATTGCCGAATCCCTATGAATTACTTAACCTTCTAACCGTAGTAGCTCAGTTTAAAGCTTGATTTTCTTCACGTTGATATCAGCCTAAAACCCAGCCCAAATCGCAATTCAAATTGATTGTGACGCAATTCCAAAGAAAACCGACTGATCCCCATTGGGATCAGTCGGTTTTTCACATTGAGGAATGAATCCCAGAGAAACAATGAAGTAACGGAAACTAAATGCATAGACATCTTCCGCAGCATTATTCCCAGGGACTCACCCACCAAATGACTTAATCATCGCTATCTGGTAAGCCAAGCATTTGATCCGTTGAGCAACCTGGCTTGACCATGGGATAGCAATTCTCATCCTGCTTGACCCGCACATCCATAAACACTGGACCATCATGGGCCAGCATCTCTGCGATCGCCCCTTCCAGCTCCGAGCGCTCCTTGACCAAGATGCCCTTAACGCCAAAGGCCTCAGCAAGCTTGACGAAGTCAGGCATGCCCGTCTCCATATTGGAAGAGGAGTAACGCTGACCGTAGAAGTTTTGCTGCCACTGGCGCACCATGCCCTGCCAGCCATTGTTCAAGACCACAGTCTTGGCTTTGATGTTGTATTGGGCCAGGGTGCCTAACTCCTGGATATTCATCAGGATGCTGGCATCACCCGCAATACAAATCACCGTCTCATCGGGCAAGGCGACCTGGGCCCCGATCGCCGCTGGCATACCAAAGCCCATGGTGCCTAGGCCCGCACTGGAAATCCACTGGCGAGGCCCATTCTTGAGGAACTGAGCGGCCCACATCTGGTGCTGACCCACATCGGTGGTGAAGTAAGCATTGGGAGCGGCCTTATCTAGGGCCACGACGACTTCCTGGGGAGAAATACAGTCGGGATAGCTCGGGGCCACGAGGGGATACTTGACCTTCCAGGCATCCACGCGATCGCGCCAGGGCTGGGTCGCTTGGGTGTCAATCTGGCCATTGAGCGCCCCCATTTGGCGCAGCATTTCCGTTAAGACCTCACGCACATCCCCCACGATGGGCACATCGGGCTGACGGTTTTTGCCCACCTCAGCAGGGTCAATGTCGATGTGGATGACCTGGGCCCGTTGGGCAAACTCATCCAGCTTGCCCGTGACGCGATCGTCAAAGCGTGCGCCCACTGCAATTAGCAAGTCACATTCACTAATGGCGTAGTTAGCATAGGCCGTGCCATGCATCCCCAACATGCCAACAGAGAGAGGATGGTTCTCATCAAAGGCCCCTTTCCCCATCAGCGTCGTCGTAATCGGAATTTGGAAGGCCTCTGCCAAAGCTTTGACTTCTTCATGGGCACCGGAAGAAATCGCACCGCCCCCCACATAAAGCAAGGGTTGCTCTGCCGACTTAATCAACTGGAGTGCAGCTTCCACTTGCCGAGAGCTGCCCTTTACCGTGGGCTTGTAGCCCTCCAAGCTGACTGCGCCGGGCTCTACCGGTACATAGTCAAACTCCTCTAGGCCAACGTCCTTGGGCACATCAATCAAGACCGGAGCAGGGCGTCCAGTGCGGGCAATATAAAATGCCTCAGCCACAATCCGAGCCATATCGCGGGGATCGCGTACCACATAGGAATGCTTGACCACTGGCAGGGTGATACCGAAAATATCAGTCTCCTGAAATGCATCAGTGCCAATCGCTGGGCGGGGCACCTGGCCCGTGATCACCACCATGGGAATCGAGTCCATCTGAGCCGTGGCAATGCCCGTGACCAAGTTCGTTGCACCGGGACCAGAGGTACCGAAACAAACGCCCACTTCACCTGTGGCACGGGAATAGGCATCAGCAGCATGGGAAGCCCCCTGCTCGTGACGGACGAGGAAATGTTCCATCTCCCCGCGCTCTTCAGCCAGATACAACTCATCGTAGATGGGCAAAATCGCCCCGCCGGGATAGCCGAAGATATGCTTCACCCCATGGCGTCGCAGACTGTCAATCAAAGCAAAAGCACCGGTCGCCCGCTGACTAGCAACGGTGGTGGGCTGGGCAACAGTAGACCTCATGGCAGCTCGCTCTCGTACGGAAGAAAACAGAAGCCATCCCCAAATTAATGTGGTCTGGGAATGCACTCTGGAATACAAAATATTCTGCCACCAAAGATCTAGCCGTAGGTAGTTTCGGGAATAAAACCTCATCTAG
>CALLPZ010000067.1 GCA_938015405.1 uncultured Pseudanabaenaceae cyanobacterium | reverse complement strand
AGTCACGATGTGATCACTACGACCTTCAAAGGTGCCTGTGGCCACGACTGCTGCATCGGTCGCACTCACGGGAGTCGCAGTGGTTTCCTCGACTGGAGCTGTGGTTGCAGGGGCAGTAGTATTACTGCTGGACTCTGTGGGTACAGTGCTACAGGCAGAGAAAGCAAACAGGCTGGCTGTGACTGCTAGGGCTGCGAGCACTTTGTTTTGGAGGCTTTTCATGGATAAGTTCCTTAGCTAAGGGTGATAAGCATCGAACCCTTGGAGGATAGAGCACGGGCATTAAGGCTGGCTGAAATTCGCCTAGAGTTCTAGCTGGGTTAGGCTTGAGCCCGGGAGTTCCTGGCTTTAATGGCCCGCCTTTGGGGTCGCTGTCCCATTGCGCTAAGCTTTTCTGAGAATTTACTCAGTTCCGCGGAAGGGATAGTTAGCCGCAATCACGAATTCCAAACCCTTGGCGAGCAGATCCAAATCGACGCGGGCAAACGGATGGGTGCCGATGTCAGCGAGGTAGAGGCGACCATCGGGCTGAATTAGGAATAGGGCGGGCTCGCTGAAGAGCGTAGGCTCTTTGCCAAAATGGCCTTTGCTGAGATAGAGGCCCCAGCGACGCATCTCCTCTGGCGTTAAGCCATAGCCCAAGGTGAGGTTCTTGAGATTGGCTTGGGCTTGCAGCTGTTGAGCTTTGTCTTGGGAGTCGCCACTGATGGCGATCGCCTCTACGCCCATTTGCTCAAACACCCCGAGCTTTTGGTCCAGCTGAGTCAGGTATTGAGCGCAAATCGGGCAATGGACACCGCGATAGAACAGGACCATGGTGTAGTTCTTCGGGGATTGGTCCGCGAGGCTCCAAGAACCCCCCTCTAAGGTTTGGACCGTGAGCTCAGGGGCTGGCTTGCCCATGAGTAACTTAGGAGATAGGGCGCGATCTACGGTAATGGTCATGGTTTTGTTGTCTGTTCAATCGTTGTACTGGCTTGTTACTCGATGGAGTGGGAGAGGTGAGTGATGCCTCTCCCCCAGCCGTTTTACTGGTGTTTGGCAGGTGAGGGTTTAGAGGTGAGTTAGGTCTCTCCCTCGGCTGCCTTTTCATAGTCTTTCAGTCGAAAGTATTGAACAAGACTATTCTTGAGATAGAAGCTATAGAGAGTGGCTATAGATGGATCTATACCAAGTTCGCTATTTCCTCACGATTGCCGAGACGGGGACCTTTTCCCGGGCAGCCGAGCGGTTGTACTTGTCCCAGCCATCCCTGTCTACGGGCATCAAGAAATTGGAGCAGGAGTTAGGGGTTGCCCTGTTTGAGCGGGGGGGACGGCGGACGGTGCTGACCCCTGCGGGGCGATCGTTTATGGAGAAGGCCCAGGTGATCATGGAGCAGTATCAGTCTGCGGTCCATGAGCTGAAGCGATTTAATGACGACACCACTCTACGAGTGGGGGTGTTGAGTACGATGCGAGTGTCGATTTTGTCGGATTTAGTCAGCCGCTTTCAGCAGCATTATCCCCACGTCTCTATTGAGCTGCACGATGGCAATCTCCAGAAGCTTCGAGATAGCTTGGAGCGAGGTGATGTGGATGTTGCCTTAACCATCTTGAGCTTGCGAGGTCTTACAGAGCAAACCTTCCAATCTGGGCCTCAATCCTCAACGGTTCTCTTTGAACAGCCCCTGCTGTTGGCCGTTCCCGTCAGTCATCCTTGGGCCCAAAGATCCTCGGTGCGTTTAGCAGAGTTGGATGGGCAACCGATGATTGATCGGATTCACTGCGACTTTTTTCCCCAGGAATGCCAAATTCTGGATGCGGCTAAGGTTCGTCCGAAAGTGATCTATCGCGCCAACCATGAGGAGTGGGTCATTTCCTTGCTCCAGGCGGGCATCGGGATTTGTGTGATGCCCTACTGGAAAGATATTCCTGGGGTTGTGTATCTACCGATCGTAGAGGTGAGCTTTCAGCGCACGATTGGGATGCAGTGGCGGCAGCACCAGCATTCAGAGCTGGTGGAGCAGTTTTGCCACTTTGCCAAAAGCTATGACTGGTAGGGGAGTTGCTGAAGCGATGCTGTTTCCCTTGAGATGGGACTTAGGCTTACGTGGAGCGCTGGCGCTAGGGGCCACAAGGTTATGGACTACTGCCAATGGATAACGTTGAGCTGCGTCAGTGTTGGAAAACCCTTCATTGGCAGGACATGCAGGCAACTTGGTGCTGTGGGGCGTGACCTACGCCTTGGTCTGAGCCATTTGGAGTGCATTGCCATTCGCGCAATTTAGCGCGGATGGCTTGTGCAATAACCAGGCTGCTAAGAAGCGTTGTTGTCCATGTCGAGGCACATTTTCCAGGAGCCATCCTCGATACGACGGTAGACAATCACCAGCCGCCCTTGGCCGCCGCGAACTTCGCCTGTGGACTTCTCTGTCATCTCACCGGTGAAGAAACCCGAAATAATCGCCATATCCCCATAGAGTTGGATGTGCTCATATTCCCAGCCTGACTTGATGTGGTAGGCCGCGATGAGAGGATTGTATTTATCTCGAATGGCTTGTGTGCCAACTTTGGTTGGTTTGCCGTTATTACAAATGACGACTTCAGGATCACAGGTGGCAATCATACGCTCAATGTCACCGTCATCCAGCCCGTGATTCCATTCGTCCACGACTTTCTTCAGATCTTCAATATCACTCATTTGTTGTCTCCTAATTGGGGTTGATACTCCGTGAAATATTGACCGACCAGCACTTCATCGATCTCAGCTAGAAATGCTTTGGTTGCTTCACGCTGGGAAAATTGCGGTGTTACGCCTTTGGCGGTGTCGTGATCCGGGAAGGTGTAAATCTCAGCAAATAGGGTTGGACGGCTCGGGTCGGTCGTCACATAGGTTTTCCATGAGGTAACCCCCTCCAGTGCCGTAAAGTCTTGCCGCGCCCGTTCCCTGATCGCATCTGCACGCTTCGGGTCTTTCATTTTTAAGACAAAAATCTCTGTTATTTCAGACATGATTTCCTCCCTTTGCCGGGGATATATGTAGCGGAGTTGTGAACTCTTACAATTCAATATAGGTCGTTTGTTTGTTCATTTAACCGGGTATAGAATGAACAAATTGATCAATAAAATGAACAATGAAAGATGCGAATCTAAATGATGTTGGGGTGTTTGTGGAAGTCGCACGGGCGAATGGTTTTCGCGCAGCTGCAGCGAACCTAAATCTTGGTGTGGGCTCAGTCAGTGAAACGATTCGTCGGCTTGAAGGACGTTTAGGGGTGCGCTTGATTGAGCGTACAACCCGGAAAATAGCCCTGTCTGCTGCAGGTGAGAAACTCTTTCACAGAAGCCTGCCAGCTCTGAAGGATTTAGCCAATGCATTGGATGAGGTCGGAGAGGAGCAGCAGGTCATCTCTGGGACGTTGCGCCTATCTGCCCCTCGAAGCAGCTCTCCATTTTTTTTAGATGATGCAATCTCGCAATACAGCGTGGCGTATCCTGCCGTCAATATTGAAGTGATGTGTGACGACAACAAGGTTGATCTCGTCACCTCTGGCATTGATGCAGCAATTCGCTCGAAAACTTTATTACAGAGTGGAACCTACTCTATGGAGGTTGGACCAAAACTAGAGATGGCTTTAGTCGCTTCTCCTACGTATCTTCAAGCGAACGGAACACCCAAAAAGCCTTCTGACTTAACGAATTTTGACGGTATCCGGTTTAGCTTTGGTCGTGTAGATCGGCTTGCACCATGGTCCTTTCTGGAAGGCAAAAGAAGTTACCTGGTGACGCCAAAGCCGCGAATG
>CALLPZ010000066.1 GCA_938015405.1 uncultured Pseudanabaenaceae cyanobacterium | reverse complement strand
GTTGTGGACCGCATTGTGAATGCGGCTCGTACGGGCGAGATTGGCGACGGTAAGATTTTTATTGCACCTGTTGATCAGATTGTGCGTATCCGTACCGGTGAAAAGAACCAAGAAGCGATTTAAGCTCGCCTAACCGAAATTCGGTATTGCTTGGTATTAGAAAGCGGGACTGAGAAATCTTCTCAGTCCCGCTTTTCCGTTTAAAACCATCCTGTTAGGGGAGGCTTCTGTCAATGGTTAGGGGATGAGCCTCAAATCCGTCTTATGCTCCCAAAGCTCTGGTTCTGGTGACTTAAGCGATCGCTGCAATTGGCCTTTCCACATCGGCAACGGAGAGCATTTCTCCAGTGAGGCTAAAGGGCCGCACCTCGTTGATTTTGACCGTGACAATTTTGCCCTTAAGTTCGGTAATGTCGCCTTTAAAGAAGGTGAGGCGGTTGGTGCGAGTACGGCCCATAACCTGGCTCGGGTTCTTGGGATTCTCAGCTTCTACGAGAATGGTTTCGATGCGGTCTTGGTAGCGAAGAGAGCGATCAGCTGCTTGGCTGCTGACCAAGTGATTGATGCGTTGGAGGCGATCTATTTTGACTTCTTCAGCAAGTTGACCCTCCCAGTTTGCAGCCGGTGTTCCAGGTCGGGGAGAGTAGGCTGCCGTATTGGTTAGATCGAAGTTGATCTCTTCCATCAGGCTGAGCGTGTCTTGGAACTGCTCTTCGGTTTCACCCGGAAAGGCAACAATGACATCGGCACTAATGGAAGCATCGGGAAGGTAGCGGCGTACGGTGTCGATGATGCGGCGATACTTTTCGCGGGTGTAGCCCCGGCCCATTGCTTTGAGAATATCGTTATTGCCAGACTGGAAGGGAATGTGGAAATGCTCACAAACCTTGGGCAGTTCAGCACAGGCCTTGACCAGGCGCTCGGTGAAGTAGCGGGGATGGCTGGTGGCAAAGCGGATGCGCTCAATACCTGGGACGTCATGGACGAAGTAGAGCAGGTCTGTGAGGGTGTGCTTATGGCGACCTTCAGGGGTGGACCCTGGTAGGTCTCGGCCATAGGCATCGATATTTTGTCCCAACAGCGTAATTTCTTTGTAGCCTTGCTGGGCTAAGGCTTCCATTTCTGTGCGAATGGCTTCGGGGGTGCGGGATTGCTCTAGGCCACGAACCCCCGGTACGACACAGTAGGTGCAGCGTTCGTTGCAGCCATAAATGACGTTGACCCAAGCCGTGACATCGCTATCCCGGCGAGGCTTGGTGATGTCTTCCATAATGTGAACGGGCTCGGTAGCCACCACTTGGTTACCTTGGAAGACGTCTTCTAGCAAATCTTGGAGACGATTGGCATGCTGTGGCCCCATGACCAAGTCCAGTTCTGGTACGCGACGTAGTAGCGTCTCGCCTTCTTGCTGTGCAACACAGCCTGCCACGATCAGGGTGAGACTGGGGTCTTCCTGTTTTCGTTTTGCCTGGCGCCCTAGGTAGGAGTAGACCTTTTGCTCTGCACTATCGCGGATGGTGCAGGTGTTGTACAGAACGAGGTCTGCTGCCAAGGGGTCTTCCTCCCAGACCATACCCATGTCGTCCAGGATGCCTGCCATGCGTTCGGAGTCTGCCTTGTTCATTTGGCAGCCGAAGGTGGTGACGTGATATCGACGAGGGGAGGGGAGCATGGTCAAAGGTTGCAGCGATTCCTTGCTAGAGCCCAGTCAGAGGCCCAAAGGCAAGGTAGTTCAATGTTTTAGGGTACCGCTGATTGGGCAGTGCCTTCAACTCCTTGATGTTGTCTTTTTGTGTTGAGATTGCTGAGCTTGGAAACGGTTTGGAATCTTTAGTGAGTCGTCAGGCTTGAACGTCCTCGAAGAGTCATGATTTGCGCTGGAATTGAGGATAAGAAAATCTCAGTGGTTGTTATTTCAAAGTAAGGAAAATTTCTCATAAACGATTGGTTTTCCAATTAGGAGCTCTAAAAAGCCCCATGTTCCAGCAATAGAAACATGGGGCTATAAACGTACGTTTTCCGAAGCTAAGCCAGGCGATCGCTTGGGGAATTAACCCTCTTCTGCTGTGGAATCATCTGCTCCCTCCTCTGCAGTGGAGTCTCCTGCCTCGACTGCAGAGGCAACGACATCAATTGCCTCACTGTTCTCCTCAGCGTCCACCTCAGTTGCTTCGCTATTGCTGCCTTCTTCGTCTCCATCTTCCTCGTCACCATCTTCGGGAATGGGCACGACAGCTACGGCGGCTAGAGAGTCGTCATTGTCCAAACGCTGAACCATGACGCCTGTGGCAGCACGGGATTGTTGGGTGATAGCATCAGCGGCTTGGCGAATGATAATTCCTCGGGTGGTGACCATCATCAGCTCCTCGTTTTCACCCACGACGAGGAGGGTGACCAGCTTGTCCTCGGGCTTTTTCTTCTTGCCTTTGGCCTTGCTAGTGCGGAACTTGATTGCCCGCAGACCCATGCCTGCCCGCTTTTGTAGGCGGAACTGGCTGACGGGAACTCGTTTGCCTAATCCATTGGCGGTGACGACTAAAACCCAAGGCCCTTCTTGGCTTTGGACAGTTGCATCTTCATCTTCACCCTCGTCTTCACCGGCTTCGGCAGCGGCTTGGATGGCTTCGACCACCTGGCTGGAGAGAATATCCATGGAAATCAGCTCGTCGCCATCTCGCAGAGACATGGCTCGAACCCCTCGCGTGGAGCGGCCGAGGGGACGCAGCTCATTGTGATCGGCGCGGAAGTGAATGGTCATGGCATTGCGGGAGCCGATGAGGATGCTGTCTTCCTCGCGGGCCGGGCGAACCCAACGCAGCTGGTCACCTTCCATGAGAGAAATGGCGATCAGGCCATTGGAACGGATGTTTCCAAAGGCTGAGAGGGCTGTCTTTTTGACGTAGCCACCCTTGGTGAGCATGACTAGATATTCATCGTCGGTAAATTCTGAAACCGAGAGGATGGAGGTGATTTCCTCTTCCCGGGGGATGGGAAGCATTTGCACGATGGGGATACCCCTGGCGTTGCGTGACCCCATGGGGATTTGGAAAGCACGAATGCTGTAGACGACGCCGCGATCGCTAAAGAACAAAATATAGTCGTGATCACAGCAGGTCATAAACTGCTTGATCTGGTCATCGTCCTTAATCTTTGCTCCGGCCTTGCCCCGTGTTGCACGGCTTTGGACATCGAAGGTGTCCACGGGCATACGCTTGATGTAGCCCTGATCGGTAATAAGGATAAGGGCACGATCGTTGGCAATCAGGTCAATGGAGTCGAGGGAGCCGCTGTGCTTAAGGATAATGGATTTACGATCCGTGGCAAAGCGAGTCTTGAGCTGGGTCAGCTCATTGGTGATGATTTCAAAGACGCGCTCTTTGCGAGCCAAAATGTCATTTAAATCTGTGATTCGCGCTTCCAGTTCCTCATGTTCTTTCTGGATTTTGTCAGCTTCTAGGGCTGTGAGGCGACGCAGTTGCATTTGCAAAATGGCGTCAGCTTGGACAGTTGAGAGACCGTAATCATCAACCAGAGATATCTTTGCGGTGGGAGCGTCGGCGGCGGCACGAATGAGTCGAATGATTTCATCTAGGTTGGCCTGGGCAATGAGCAAGCCCTGGAGGATGTGGTCGCGCTCTTCCGCTTTGCGCAATTCGTAGCGAGTGCGACGCTCGATGGTTTCAATGCGGAACTTGATGAAGACATCCAGGAATCCCTTGAGTGTCAGGGTTTGAGGCTCTCCATCGACCAAGGCCAACATGTTGGCACTGAAGTTGCATTGGAGCGGGGTCTGTTTGTAGAGGTTGTTGAGAACGACCTGGGGATAGGAGTCGCGTTTGAGTTCGATGACGATACGCATGCCATCGCGATCGCTCTCATCGCGAATATCAGAAATGCCTTCCAGCTTCTTATCGTTGACCATGTCAGCGATGCGTTCGATTAGCGCTGCCTTATTGGTCTGGTAAGGCAGTTCCGTGATGATGATGGCATCGCGATCGGGACGACCCGTATATTCCAAGGTGTCGATGGCGGCCACACCCCTCATGGTGACGGAGCCTCGGCCAGTGGTGTAAACCTCGCGAATGCCTCCGCTTCCCAGAATTTGAGCGCCGGTTGGGAAGTCTGGCCCCTTGACGTATTCCATCAAGTCTTCGTCGGTCAGCTCTGGATTGGCAATCAGGGCAACGGTGCCATCGACGAGCTCACCCAAGTTGTGGGGTGGAATATTGGTTGCCATGCCAACCGCAATACCCGAGGAGCCGTTGAGTAACAGCTGGGGCAGACGGGAGGGAAGAACCGTTGGCTCTTGCTGAGAGCCATCGAAGTTGTCCGAGAAATCGACGGTTTCTGACTCAATGTCTTGCAACAGAGAGTCGGTGGTTAATGCTTGGAGGCGTGCCTCCGTGTAACGCATGGCTGCCGGAGGATCGTTGTCAACGGAGCCAAAGTTGCCATGACCATTGATCAGAGGGGCCCGCATGGAGAAGTCCTGGGCCATGCGTACGAGGGCATCGTAGATCGAGGTATCGCCGTGGGGGTGGTACTTACCGAGTACGTCGCCCACCACACGGGCTGATTTACGGAAGGGCCGATCTGGAGTGAGGCCCAGTTCATACATTGCGTAGAGAATGCGGCGATGCACCGGTTTGAGGCCGTCGCGAGCATCTGGTAGAGCACGCCCCACGATGACGCTCATGGCGTACTCCAAATAGGAGCGGGACATCTCGTTGCGCAAATCCGTTAGGATAATCCGCTCCTCAGATGAACTCATATTTCGTCTGGCTCCAGAACTGTAAAATAACCCGCGCAAAAAACACTGTGGCTACCGGTGGAGGTTGCCCGTGAAGAAGTGTTTTGGGGTGGCTCAATTCTACCATGAAAATGGGCTTTTGTGGCTTGTTCTGGTGGGCCTGAAAACCTTTGGTGGTAAGGATTCTGGAAAAGGGTTTCGCGTTTCTGCGAGAGGCCGGGAGCACAGGTGGAAAATGTCCTGCTTTTCGGTTAGAACTGAGCTTTGAACATAATTCGAAACAGGTGATTGCGCTCTCTTTCGAAACAGAGGCAGAATGCTCGTAGAACTGCCTCTAGTTTTCACTAGGAATTCGCGATGGTTTTCACTGTTAAAGGGGTTACTATCCCACTGCTCTATTCCGATGAATTCTTGGAGCATGACACGGGGCCTTTGCACCCAGAGCGGGCTGGACGCTTGACTGCAATTGTGAATGCTCTTAGTACTGCACCTTGGAATGACCAACTGGACTGGGTTACGCCGACTTTGAGGGAAGGCCTGGAGGTGCGTGTGAGTCAATTCCAGCGTCCTGACTATGTGGAGGCTGTGAGGGCGATTTCTGAGCGGGGAGGCGGTCAGATCGACGCAGATACGGTAGTTTCAGCCCGTAGCTACGATGTGGCGCTACTTGCGTTGAGTGCTTGGCTAGATGGGGTAGACATCGTTTTAGAACGGGGAAATGCAAGTTTTGTCTTGGCACGACCGCCGGGCCACCATGCTACGAGTCGCGGAGGTATGGGGTTCTGTTTATTCTCTAATGCGGCGATCGCGGCTCACTATGCCTTAGAGCAGCCTGGTATCGAACGGGTGGCTATCTTGGATTGGGATGTGCACCACGGCAATGGTACCCAGGATATTGTGGAGAAGAATCCTGCGATTGCCTACTGCTCCATGCATCAGGAGCATTTCTACCCCGGTACGGGCAGGGCAGAGGAGCGAGGTGACCATGGCAATGTCTTGAACTTGCCCATGGCTGCGGGGAGCAACATGGAGCAATATCTACCGGTTTTTGATGACCATGTGATGCCGTTCTTGCGGGAGTTTAAGCCGGAGCTGCTGATTGTGAGTGCGGGCTATGATGCGACCCAAGCGGATCAGCTTGCGGGGATGGCGTTACAGCCGATGGATTATGCGGTGTTTACGCAGCGCTGTTTGGGGCTGACGCAGCGTATTTTGTTTGGACTTGAGGGGGGATATGACTTTGAGGCTTTAGGGCAAGCTGTCGTTGCGACATTAGGGGCGATTATTGGCGCTGGCTAGCCCTTGTGAAGAGAGGCTTCGCCGCGGCTAGCTTCTGGAATACCCCAGATTTTAATGCTGCCCTTCTTGCTGTGAGTGATGATGAATTCTCTGTCGCGACTCACTTCAATCTTCAGTAATGTCTCATCGTGCTCGTCCAAGGTTGTGAGCTTTTGATTTTGCGTCCAGTCCCAGACTTCGATCTCATTGTTGTCTGTACAAAAACAGATGATTCGACCACCTAGGGTCATGTCACATGGTGTCTGACCTGGCTTTTTGAAGAGAAATTCTTCACTGAATAGGCCCTGGATTGTGATCTGATTATCTATCACTCCGTACAGTAGGAAACCATGCTCTGGATGTTTTGAACAGCCTCGTAGTGGTCTAAATTGAGAGGTTGTACTGTGGATAAGCTCTGCGGAATTGGTTTCCCATACTTTAAGATCGCAAGCTGTTTCTAATTCTAATTCTGGAGGTCTATGTTCCGGCTGGAAATATAGCTTGGCGATGAGTAGACTGCCATCAGGAGAGAAACAAAGCTCTTGACTATTGCTGTCTGGGAAAAAACTGTTAGCGTTTTGGTAGCTCTCAGTATTGACATAGCGAAAGCACTGCTGAGCTTGTGCGTAATCCCAAAGCTCTATCTCAGTTCTGGGGCCAATGTGTTCCCAAAACGCTACCAGATGAGGTTGGCCTGGACAGGCTGTAATGCTGCTGTTGGGTAGGTTTGTTTGGGGATAGGTCTCTGCGTTGAAAGGGCAGAATGCTTGGGTCTCTAAGTTGAGTAGATGGGGATAGTAGTCATTGGAGATGCCTGTCTTCCCATCGTCACCCAGGCAAAGTGCATGGGAGTCTCTTAGAGAGTAGCTTGAAGTCAAGTCTCCATTTCTCAAAGACCAGGTTGCGACA
>CALLPZ010000065.1 GCA_938015405.1 uncultured Pseudanabaenaceae cyanobacterium | reverse complement strand
AGTGGGATTCATCTCCATGGCGCGATCGCCCACACCTTGCTCCAGGACAATGCACTTCATCCCCTAGGAAATCCCAAGACCGTTCTCCTCCTCCTATTGATGGGTCCACTGTTGGGCTTGGGGTTCCATAGCCTCAATGTCAAACAGCAATGGTGGCTTCTGGGTCTGACAAGCGCAGGCTGGTCAATCTTGGCGATCGCTGCCTTTTTCCAACAGCTCTGGCTTCCGGTGGCCGCCCCCCTCGCCATCATCGCTTTGACGGGTGGCGGAGCCATCATCGAAAAGCAGCTCAAAACCAACGCCCAGCTCCAGGCACGTAGCGAGCTCCTGGCCACAATGAGCCATGAAATTCGTACCCCGATGAATGCAGTCATCGGCATGACAGGCCTGCTCCTAGATACGCCCCTCAGTGGAGAGCAGCAAGAATTTGCCGGCGTGATTCGCAGCAGTGGCGAGTCACTCCTAGCCTTGATCAACGACATCCTCGACTTTTCCAAAATCGAATCGGGCAAGCTGGCCTTGGAAACCAGCCCGTTCGAACTACGCCATTGCCTGGAGGACTGCCTGGATCTCGTAGCCTCCCAGGCCATGAATCAAAATATTGAACTGACCTACTGGATCGCCGAAGGAACACCAGAAGTCATTGCGGGAGATGTCACTCGCCTGCGGCAAGTCCTGCTCAACTTGCTCAGTAATGCAGTCAAGTTCACGAAAGAAGGCGAGGTGGCAGTCCGAGTCAGGGCGCTCCAGGTTCAGGATGGCAGCGAAATGAACAGCCCCCATGTCTCTCTGTGGCAGCAATTAAAATCGCGCCTGACGAAACAACCCACCCTCCAGCAGAAACAACAGCAGTGGATGCAACGCTATCCCGATCTCATCGAACTGGGGCCCCTCTATCGCTTAGAATTTTCTGTCAATGACACCGGCATCGGCATTCCTGTCCCTCACCTGAAGCGGCTGTTCCAGCCCTTTAGCCAAGCCGATAGCTCCACCACCCGAAAATACGGCGGCACAGGACTGGGACTCGTCATCAGTGAGCGTCTGAGCCGATTACTCGGCGGCGGAATGGGCGTTGAGACCAACGATAAAAACGGTCGCTTCGGACAAACCGGCAGCCCTCGCCTGTTCAAAGCAGGGAGCAACCTTGCTCCAGCTCCTGGACCTCCTCGAAAAGTCAAGACCGACGAGACAACAAACAGTTTTGGCGACCGTCCGGTTCAAACGGGCTCTACCTTTTACTTCAGTATGTTGGCCCCCTCCATCTCCACGGTCTCGCGGGTGCCGATCGAGGCAGAGGTTCTGCGGGACAAACGGGTTCTCGTCGTGGACGACAATCTCACCAATCGTCAAATCCTCAGCCTCCAAGCCAAAAGCTGGGGCATGAAACCCGAGGCTGCCGCCTCCGGGCCGGAGGCACTGCGCCTATTAAAAGATGACGAAACCAACTACGACTTAGCCATCCTCGATCAGCAGATGCCAGAGATGGATGGTTTAGAACTGGTGGAACGCATTCGTAAGCGCCCTAATCTCCAGGATATCCCTCTGATTCTATTGACCTCGATTGGTCGCCAGGACCTCCATAACCATCCCATCGAGCCTGAGCTCTCCGCTCTACTCACCAAACCTGTCAAGCAATCCCAACTGTACGAAGTCGTGAGTCGTAGTCTGGCAGTACAGCTGCGATCGCAGCCTGAAGCCAAAGCAGCCCCTGCGCCAGCCAATCCCAAAATCGACGACAGCCTTGCCAGCCAGATTCCCCTGCGCATCCTTCTAGCTGAGGACAATCGCGTCAATCAACAAGTCGCTCTCAAGCTCTTGGAACGATTGGGCTACCGTGCTGATGCAACTGCGAATGGTTTAGAAGTGCTCGAAGCCTTCCGTCGTCAACATTACGATCTCATCCTGATGGATGTGCAGATGCCTGAGATGGATGGATTAGAAACCACCCGCCGCATCCGCAAAGACTTCAATGACCAGCCCTATATCGTGGCCCTCACCGCTAGCGCACTGGCTCGCGATCGCGAAGCTTGTATGGATGCTGGCATGGATGACTACCTCAGCAAACCCTTCCGCATCAATGAGCTGATTGAGGCGATTCGTCGAATTCCCCAAAGCCAAGACGCACAGGCCTAGCTCCTAGACCAGCCTAGGACCAGAGCTGTTTCGCCACCGCCCATTTCGAAATATCCCAATGGTCAATGTGGGAGCAAATCTGGCCCTGCTCGTTTAGCTGCATCTCTGTCCAGCCAGGAATGGCCACCCGGGGTTGCCATGGCAAAGGGGTTGTCCAAGCCAGCGTCCAGCGGGTGGTGATGCAATTGCCCTCTTGCTCAATCGTCTTTAGATCGAGCTGGGGATTCTTAAACCAGCGCTCGATAAAGCCGATCATTTCGCGGTACTTTTTAACGCCACGAAACTGATTCATCGGATCCTGGAAGTAGACATCTTCTGCATAGATGCCATAGCTCTGTTCCTGGGGAAAGCGAGCGTAATCCGCCTTGAGTGTTTCAACGATAGAATCAGCCAGCATGATGTTTTAAACCCTTTGGCTTCTAAGCCTTTTGCGCCACTTTGGGTCGACCCACCACTGAGCGCACACGGTAAATGGGGCGATTTTGGGACTCATGGTAGGTGCGCATCATCAGCTCACCCAGCAGGCCAAAGCAGAGCAATTGCACCCCTCCCAAAATTAGGATAGCCACCAAGGTGAGGAGTGGGCGATCGCCAATGGCTGACCCACCCAACTTTAAAAAGGTGAGATACAGACCCAAGACAAAACCCGCCACAATGGACAGCAATCCCGCCACGCCAAAACCATGCATGGGCTTTGTCAAAAACCGCTTCATGAAATAGATCGTCAGCAGATCCATGATCACGCGAATCGTACGACCCAGCCCATACTTACTTTCGCCAAACTGACGAGCATGGTGACGCACGGGCATTTCTGTAATCCGGGCTCCTTCCATAAAAGCGAGCGCTGGCAAAAAGCGATGCAACTCCCCGTAGAGATTCATATCTGCCACTAACTCCGAGCGATAAGCCTTGAGTGAGCAGCCATAATCGCGAATCTTCACCCCTGTCACTTTGCCGATGAGAATATTCGCAATTTTCGATGGTAACAGGCGCGTCAAGGCTGCATCCTGGCGCTTCTTGCGCCAGCCACTTACGAGGTCATAGCCCTCATTCAGCTTGGCCAGCAGCATGGGAATATCTGCTGGGTCATTTTGCAAATCCCCATCCAGTGTGACGATCGCATCGCCCACCGCATAATTAAAACCAGCCGCCATGGCCGCAGTCTGGCCATAATTGCGACGCAAAATCACAGCCTTCAGATCATCGCGCTCTTCAGCGAAGCGCTGCATCAACTCCACTGTGCCATCGCTAGAGCCATCGTCCACGACGATCATTTCATAGCTCAATCCAGCTCCCTGAACCGCCTCTGCAATCTTCTCGATCAGCAGCGGTAGGCTATCTACTTCGTTATAGATCGGCACCACCACTGAGAGATCTAAAAGACCCTCCGCACGAGCAGTTGTCGTACTCAGAGCAGCAGAAGCGAGGCGAGATGCATCCATAGTGATTTGGGGCGAGCTGCCCTGGAACAGTGAATAGAACAGCAGAATAACGCGATCGCCTTTAGAAAGGCTTCAGATTTCAGTGTAGTAGCTGACTGACCGGATCTGAGCAGAACCGCTCCTCAAGACCTATCCTTCCTCAAAGAGAAATCGCGCATCTCTAATTTAGGACTTACAGGACTGTCCCACTTGGCATGACATCCCTACAAAGTCGCTTCCATCAGGCCTTTCGTGCAGCAAACTCCTGGCCACCACGATAACTCTGCACCACTCGTCCAGCCCCTCGAAACGTCTCAAAATAGCGGCGGCTCACTGTCGGAGCCGCCGCATCAGGCGTCAATCGATCCACAGCAATTCCATTGCGACCCATATCCTTACCCGAACTGTGGATATAACAGCCATCCCCGACATATATCCCCACATGGGTCGCCCGCTCTGGTGTCCCAAAAAAGACCAAATCCCCAGCTTCCAACACCGAATAATCTCCCGCCGCCAAAGCCTCCACCATCACCGGCAACGTCTCCAGAAAGGCCTCCTGCTGATAGGCATCCCGAGGCAGCCAAACTCCCTCACTCCAAAATGCCGCCTGCATCAGCCCCGAACAATCGTAATGGGGAGCCACCGTCCCGCCCCACAAATACTCATTTGGCGTCATCAAAGCCGTCTGCACAAACGCTAAAACTTTGGGCAACCGAGCCTCAATCTCCGCTCGTCCCTCCACCGGCATCGCAGCAGCTGAGCCTTTAGGACTTGCAATAGCAACTTTGGCCAAGTCTGAGGCCAGCAGCCAGCCAGGATAATCATCCTCACACAGGCGGATCCACAAGGCCTGATCGTTAGACTCAGCAGCTTCTGGAGCAGTTTCAATAGCAAACTGACGACCCGCCGCCGCCTGAGTCACTAAGCTCTCCGCATTCGGCGACTTGTAGAGATTGACATTGGCCTGCGTCTCAAACACCTCAGCTGGGTTTGCAACTAAGCGCGATCGCACCTCTGCCAACGTCATCGCCATAACCAAATCTCCGAACCGACTTCCCTATTGAACGCTGCTCCTGCCGAAGGGTAAAGCCTCCCCTCAATTGCTCAACCTGTCTCTAACGCATCACCCAAATCCGATAGAGATAAGCTGCACTCGGCAACAGCAGCAATGCCACAGCTAACTGGGGAAATCGAGCGAGCACCATCGCCAAAAATACTGGCACCATCAACACCCCCAACAGACCAAAAATCACACCAGCAGCCTTCAGCTGCCACTGCCAGGAGTAGGTCTCACCCGAATCAAAAAAGGACGGCGCACTGCCTCGAGCCTTAGACGTATTCTGACTGCGAGACCTGGACGACTTCGACGTTGAAGCAGCCTGGGCAGTCGCCGTCGAACTGGCGGCAGCAGCCTGAGATGCAGCTCCATAAGCCGTCGAGCCATAGCTCGCCGTCCCGTAGCTATAGGCCCCCTGCACCGACTGACGCTCCAAATGAGTCTTGAGGGTGTCATAGGCCTCATTCAGCTGCTGCAATTTATCCGCCGCCTTCTCTTGTAAGCGAGGACTGTGGGTAAAACGATCCGGGTGCCACACCTGGACTAAATCCTTGTAGGACAGCTTGACTTCCTCTAAAGGAGCTCGCATGGGCAACTCCAGAACGGTGTAGCACTGACGAATATTCATGCCATTGTTCATGCCAATCCGCCCTTTCCCCCCTCACAGCCCAAGGCCATTTGAGGTGCATTCCTCCAAAATTATGATTCCCAATTCACGAAATGCCCAGGGCCATTCGACCATCTTTGCCTAGTGAGTCAGTGCAAACCACCAAAGACGGCAGACAGACAATCCTGCTGTCATCGAAGATTTAGTCCCCTAAGGCCTGCGGTAGCGGTTGACGCATCAATTCTCGCTTGCGAAACAGAGTGCAAACCACATCCACCGCATCGTCCTGCCAATAGGGAATGATCGTGCCATCCTTGGGCAACCGCAGGCGATCGCGGCAGTCATACAGTTCCATGGGCCGCTGCTCCCCATCCACCGTCAACCTAGCCTGATACTGCCAATAGTTCTTGGCACTGCGTTTGATCCGCAAAATGCAGATCCTATGACCATTCACTTGGCGACAACTCACCGCAGCCCAGGCTGGAGAAACAATCAAACTCCCCGACAGCGACCAAAAGCCCAAAGCCATGGCGAGACAGAGAAATCCAGCAACCACTCTTTTTTTCAAGACCCTAGCGATCCGATTACCTATCACCGATTACCCATTGACCTACACAGTCGATTCCTGAAGCCATCCCAGCATGAGCAAGATCTGCCAAAGCTCAAGCCAACGAAATCAGTGCTACCCCTAACACCATAATCCCCGCACCGAGCAAACGCGATCGCAATCCTTCCTCTCCCAGCACAAACACCCCAAGTAAGACCGCAAAGAGTGCACTCATCCGCTTCACCGCAATCACCTGGGTCACGGGTACTAACGTCAACGCCGCCATCTGGAAGCCGACCCCCATGGCATTGACAAATCCAGTCGTTGTTAAACGTTTGGCCTGGGGTAAAGCCTCGGCGAGACCGCGCCATCCCCGACGCATGGCCAAGGGAAACATAGCTGCCGAAATAATTGTAAACAGCGTGATCGCCCAAGCAATCGGCGAAGAGTTTTGCACGCCAACCTTATCCACATTGGAGGTAATGCTCCAGAGAAAGGCCACACCCAACATCATGCGGCTGCCGGGGTTGGTGGCGATCGCCTGAAACGGCGCCCAAATCGACTCACCCGAGTGGGTCTTTGAATTGAGAACATAGGAGCCTCCAATCAGAAGCAATACGCCCACGGCATCACCCCAGGTGGGATATTCCTGCACAATCAGCGGTGAAGTCACCAACATAAATAGGGGCGTCAGGGTCACCAGAGGAACGGTCAGAGACAGGTCAGACGTTTTGATGGCACGGGTATAAAGCCAAAAGGCCAAGACGTTGAGGCCACCGCCCAGGAGCACCGCTTGGCCGTAGCGGGGGCCGAAGGTGGGGATGCCCGTGGTGAGAAGAAGGACGGGGAAGAGGGCGATCGCGCCCACAGCCATAAAGGCCCAGAGCACTACATATTCATCCAGGGTTTTGAGGCTTTGCTTACTGGTGAGGTCTTTGAGGGCCTCGCAGCAGGCAGTGATGCTGGCGAAAAGGAACCAAATCAATGAGCGATATCAGACGGCACAGTTCTGCTCCATGGGGCGTTGTTGCCTAGCTTGGCACAGCTTGAGACAGCCATCCTTGCGATTCATAACCCTGCTTTCAAGACAGCAGGTCTTAGCCAGTCAAAACCAGCCCCAAAGGGCCATTCAGCCGATTCTCAGCCAATCACTCCCCAAGCCTCAGATCGGCTTCAGAGTGCTCTCAGAGGGACCATGCATTCTGTAGACATCGAAGCAACGGGGTTCACACAAACCCATTGCATCTTCTCAAAAACAAAGGACGCAACCCACCCAATGAAAGCTCTGACCTATGCCCTCTCCGCAGTCGCATTCTCCGGCACACTCTTTGCGACGATCGCAGCTTCAGCAGCCCCTGCCAGCATCGCTCACCAGGCCTACCGTGGCGAACTCCCCGGCATTCCTGGCTACCAGCAGCTAGAACTGGGTCTCAACTCCCGAAACATCAGCGTTAACGACATCATCGAAGCTGCAGGCGAAGACGTCACTCCCGAATTGCACAGCCAAGTCCGTAGCAACCTGCGCACCGTGACGAACTTCCGGTAAGCCACCGAATTTCCTCACACACAACCCATCACACACCTATCGGGACGGATCATCAGATTGATCCGTCCTTTTTTAATGGGCATCGCATTCTGTCCATCCAGCCTCTACAAATCAAGGCCCTACTAAACATAGGCAGAGAGACAGACCCCCACTACATTCGCAAGGCCACCGTCTTCGCCAGCGTCTTAGCCTGGGGGACCGCATTGAAGAAATCCAGCAGACTGACCTTGAGGGCTTCCTTCAACTGCCGCTTGGCACGAATTGAAAAATCAGGATGGCCTAACTCTGCGATTAATCGCGTGTGAGTGGCATATTTCCACTTATAGGCCTCATTGCCCCGCAGAAAATCAAATTCCTGATGCCCCAGTTCAAAGCTCTCCTGCAGCAGGTAGTGCAACAACTGTCGGCCCGGAGCATAGCAATGGTAGTCGCTGTCATAGGATGCCACCCAGGAGGAAAAGCGTCCCTGAGAGACAAAGCCAATATGGACTGCTAAAAGCTGATCACCTAGGCGCATTGTGGAAACCTGAAGTCGCTTCTGAGCCGCCAAGGTCTCAAACAATTTCACATGCTGCGCGTTGGCAAAGGCATCGGCTTCCCCTGTGGCGCGATACTGCTTCGACTTCCAAGCCATAGCCGTTGCTAACACGTCACCACGCTCATCTTGAAAGGTAAAGCTGGGCTGCCCAACTTCTCGCTCCAACTTGCGACGACAACGGCGGGTATTCACAAAAATGCGCTTGCGTTGGGCTGCAAACTCCTCCCAGGAAGCGATCGCCCCCCACTGCACTATCGGCGCAGGCTCATAACGATTCTGCAATTCCTGTTGCTGCCAAGCCTCCACCGTTGCTAAGCCATGGCAAGCCCGAGGTAGGTAACTGAGACTGGGAATGGTCGGAGACAGACCAGCTTCCCCTTGCATCAATGCCGCTGCATCCCGGGCAACAGGCTCATAAAAGTCGATGAATTGAGATGGCAACAAAAAGTCACTCACAGGCTCACCCGTTTGGAGCGTCGGGACTTGCCAGTACTGTTCATTCAACTCAAACACCATGGGCTTAATGATTTGGCCTGGGAAATAGGCCGTTTGCAGCATCTGGCTAAATAGATGATGGGAGAAGAAATTCACGACGATCCTCTAATTCACATCTGCCCCTTCATTTCCCAACGGCATATCAAAGCAAAGAGCGTGTAGGAGCAGAAACACAATCGCTTGAGCCAATCAGTACAACCAAGCTAGTTTCAGGAACCATGTAGATACGTCCGTCGTCTGGCCGAATTTAAATCCAGTTCAACAACAAGCACAGAAAAAGCCTCGCCGTAGTTTATTTAAGGGATGAATTTCTATTGGTAAGAGCAGCTGAAACAACGCAAGTCGGAACAGTAGAAATACTTCACTGGGGGAATCTATAGTGCTGACGAGGGTTGAGTGATTGTGCTGAACTATGGATCCTCACGAAACGTTCACAGGCGCTTAATAGTGCAGGGAAGCCATGAATTCCCGGATTTGGGAGGTGGCAAAACTGAACGCAATGAGGCAAGGTGCGATCGCCCTCACCCCAAAGCATTTTTTTCATCTCCCTAACTCAATCAAAAAAATCACAAAAATGTATCAAAGAAGCCTGCGGATTCCAGGCAGATCAGCCATAATAAGTATTAGGGATTACAGAGTGGTTCCTAGAGTGTGGATATGGATCGCTAGAACTTTTGTCCGAACAGGATTTTGAGCGTTTCAGAATAGATGGGTCATAGACCTCTCATGGGTAGGGTTGTCCGGGTCAAAAGTTTGCGCTTTTCGGCTTCAGTAGGCCTGGCTAATGAAATGGGGTTGACTGCTTCGGTGTGTGGGAAATAGGTCGAGGATTGTCTCGGCAGCAGTAGCGACTCGCCAATGGAATGGGCGCTTTTAGGCGGCTGAAAATTTCAGTATGCGTCACAGATTTCTGTGACTTTGCAGGCTGGGATTTGGTCGCTCGTTGTGGCGCAGCTATTTCTCCACTCACCCCCAAACAATGCAACCCGTTCACCAACTATCTACAAGCCGTGCCACATGCCAATGATTCGTTCATGATGATTTCCGCGATCGCCGCAATATATCTGGGTGGGATTTATTGTGTTTGCCTCTTCCTTGCCAATCGCTTAACCGAATAAGCAACCTCATGTTGCATCGCACAAGCCAGCCAGGATATTGCAGAACGCTAATACTGATTAGTCTCGCCGCAACCCTAGGTCGTCAAAGCCTCAGCTTTTCCATCAGGAAGACTGAGGCTTTTGCGAGCAATCCCAAGTCCCATCCACCACTGGCTCAACCTCGGGAGCACCACTGAGCGGTAGGCTTTAAAAAGGCACCTGAAGATGCCACCCCCTTGCTCCGCCTGCGCTATCTCCATGACCTTCTACTGCAAAGACAACGCCCTCACCGAAATTGGCGAAGCCATCCTCACCGCCACCTGGGCCGAATTCCCCACCCTCGCTCGCAACCAGCTCGCTCTGACCTGGGTCATCTACGACCCCGGTTTCCCGATGCACACTGGCGGAGCCATCACCTCCAACGAATTCTGGAAACACCAGCCCCGGGGCTTCAGCTACAGAAGCGTGGAGAGCATTTACCCCGCAAGCGTTGTCAAGCTGTTTTATATGGTGGCCTTCTACGAATGGGTAGAAAAAAACATGCTCCAATCTAGCCCAGAGCTAGAACGAGCCGTCACCGATATGATTGTGGACTCCAGTAACGATGCCACCGGCCTGATCGTCGATGCCCTCACTGGTACCACCAGTGGCCCTGAGCTCCCCCCAGGACCCTTTGAAGTCTGGCAAAACCAGCGCAACCTCGTCAATCGCTACTACCAAGCTCTAGGCTGGGACGAGCTCCAAAGTTGTAATATCAACCAAAAAACCTGGGGTGACGGACCCTATGGGCGCGAGCGGGCTTTCTACGGCGATAACTACGAAAACCGCAACATGCTCACGACGGATGCTGTGGCTCGACTCGTTCACGCGATCGTCGGTGGCGTTGCTGTTTCGCCCACAGCCTCAAAAGCCATGATGGATCTCATGCAACGCTCCTTAGAGCCGGAAGACTGGAAGCCAGATCCTGAAAACCAGATCGGCGGCTTCATCGGCGAAGGTCTCATCCCCGAGGGGCAATCCTCTGAAGCGCTCTGCTGGTCCAAGGCGGGCTGGATGAGCCGCGTTCGCCACGACGCAGCCTACGTCGAACTTCCTGACGGCAAGCCCTTCACCCTCGTCATCTTCAACGAAGGCAAAGAACATGTCGACAACGACAAAATCTTCCCCTTCATCACTCGACAAATAACGAAGGCAGCCGAAACCCTCTAAACGCCATCCTCGGTCATGGGACATGTAAGGGCGGGTTTAGCGCTAGGAGATGATGCCCCTCCAAAAGCCAAGATCAAAACCTGCTCTCGCCTCCATCCCAGTCCAGATCTTTTAGCGCCGCGCCAAGCGAAAACTCTTCCGCACCGGCTGTTCAGACGTCAGCCAAGCCTCTACCGTCGCCAAAAGTAGCTTCGGCTCAATCGGTTTGGTGAGCGTATCATCCGCCCCCGCCATCTTGGCTCGTAGGTTATCCAGCGCATTCCCACTGAAAATAATGATCGGAGTCTCCTTAAAGGCATCCATCCGCCGAATCTGACTACAAAGCTCGTAGCCACTCACCACCGGCATAACCAGATCAATAAAAATGAAATCTGGCTTTTCCTCGATCACCATCTGTAGGGCCTTCACTGGATCCTGAATGCTGGTGTATGCATATCCAGCCTCCTTTAAGACAGCACCCATTTGCTGACACAGCGTTGGCGAATCATCGACACAGAAAATCTTTGCCATCGCTGCAGGTTCCGCAATGATGGCTGGTGAAGGTGTAGCTGGAGCAGTGACGGTCTGCTTGGTCTGCAAATCCGGCGTTGCCCGCAGCTCAATCAACCCCTGTTGTTCATAGGCAATCATGGACTGACTCACGCGGTCTAAATCCTGACCCATCAATACTGCCAGCTCTCGCAGGGAATATTCCCCTTTCAACAACTGGGTCAACTTCTCAAAAGTTGCGACCTGTACTTGCTGGCGCATCAAGTCATACTGGGCGATCGCCGGTGCCAAATTCGGCGAATAGTGAGCCAAGTGGGCCGAACACCAAGTACGCCACTGTGCCTCGAGGTGAATCACCACCTCATTCAAAGGCACAAAGGTAATCGCATGGTCTACTGCCAGAAATCGAGTTTCCGTGCGGCTAAAGCGCTCAATTAATTTCGAAGCCTGAGCAATATCAAACAACACCTCAGTCAGATTCGTGAGAATGACGTCTCGGGCATTCTCACGACTGACATGGCCCGCATCCACCAACTTGCCCAGCACCTCATACTCCCAATAAGGCGTGTCAGGACTGGGGGATAGCGACGGAATCTGCGCCACTGCCTGGGGACAAAACTGCTTGATTAATCGACGCCAACGGCGGAAACGGTGCAAGCCTCCCCCCGCCCATACGAGGCGGCCCGCCACAAAAAACAGCCGCATGCGGGGCAGATGGAGGGTATCAAAGTTGAGACTTCCCGTGAGGTGCTGTGACCTTGCCCGCTCCAAATGTTGGGTCAGGGCTTGGATCACCGGGAACTGGCTCAGATGCACCTGAGGCTCTACGGAGACTGTCATGGTGACGTCCTATTACCGATGGGCGATGTGACTCAATCAAACTCATCTGCATGGGGAGATCAACCTCGGATTCGCATCGTGCAAAACCAGCGCCATCTCCACCCAGCAGTAGTCAACCTAATGTACCCAGGCACAGTCTCAAATCCTCATAACGCCAGCCCTGACAGGCACTTGAGCCACTTAGGAGGAGTCCCCGTTCTCTCCCAGGATCCATGGCTCTCACCTCGAAGCCCTATAGATTTGGCAACCCCATCGAATATTGATGAGCACAGCAATCACCCCATGCTGCTCATTAATGACAAATGTTACGGAGTGGGTGAGGCCGCCAAGCCAGCATCTCGTTCTGACGTCTGGGGAACAGCATCCGCGCCCGGCCCCCAGAGGCTTTGATCACATGTATCTGGCACCAGCGCCACCAAAGCAGCAGGCAACACCTCGAACTTCATCGGCGTTTTTCCGAGATAATCCCCATCCAGTTGGACAGGCATACGCTTTTTCTTTTTCTTGCCCCGAATCTCGACCTGCTTCGCCCGGTAATAGCGCACCTGGTTCTTGCGGTTATAAACGCGGGTAAATACAGAAAATAACCGCTGGGGAGCAATCAGCAAATTGCGTCCCTTAATCACACAAACATCCAGCAGGCCATCATCGATCAGGGCATGGGCCGTGAATTTAATCACGCCGCCATAGAGTTGGCTATTGCCAATCACCACCATCAGCACTCGCCCCCTAACTCGCTTGCCATCGATGTAGAGCTTGGTTTTAATGCCTCGATAGCGGCAGGCCGTTTGGAAGGCTTGCTTGACATAGGCGATCGCTCCAAATCGTTTTTTTTCCGACGACTTCACCTCAGAGGTCACCGCTGCATCAAAGCCTGCGCTGGCCATCAACAGGAAGTAGCGATCTAAATTAGTCTCATCCGAAGTACCCGGTGAAGCTTGATGGGATGCCCCTGACTCCGTCAGGCCATCTGCCAAGTGAGCCCCCCTGAAATCCGCTTGGCCCGCATCGCTCTTGGCCGCAGCCTTCGCTCGCTTACGCTTAAGCGCTCGCCGTTTGCGCTTGGACAGTTTCGCAGGCCGCTGACGACAAACCCCCAAATCCACCGCACGGCGTTCAGCTCTTAAAAAAGCCTGGGCCGCCTGGGCGATGTCCATCGACAGTCCCATTTCTCGAGCCCAAATATTCACGGTGCCACAGGGCAATGTGGCTAGGGCCGTCTCAGTCCCCGCCAAGCCATTCACTACTTCATTAACCGTGCCATC
>CALLPZ010000064.1 GCA_938015405.1 uncultured Pseudanabaenaceae cyanobacterium | reverse complement strand
GCCGAGATCGAAGCCCTCGCCGAAGCCCTGATCAACGCCAAAAAGAAAGTTGGCCAATGCAGCGTCTGCTTCCACCTCTCTGCCGAACCCATCTGCAACATCTGTAGCGCCCCCAACCGCGACAACGAAACCATCTGCGTCGTCGGCGACTCCCGCGACGTCATCGCCCTAGAGAAAACCCGCGAATATCGCGGCAAATACCATGTCCTTGGCGGCCTCATCTCCCCCATGGACGGCATCGGCCCCGAACAACTCAACATCCAGCCCCTCATTCGCCGCGTCAGCCAACAAGGCACCAGCGAAGTCATCATGGCCATCAGCCCCAGCGTCGAAGGCGAAACCACAACGCTCTACCTCAGCCACCTCCTCAAACCCTTCACCCGCGTCACCCGCATCGCCTTCGGCTTGCCCATGGGCGGCGACCTCGAATACGCCGACGAAGTCACCCTAGCCCGCGCCCTAGAAGGTCGCCGCGAAATGGACTAAAGCCACCCACCCTCGGGTCACCGCATCGCGTAAGGGCGGGTTTAGCCAATAATGCTGGCCTCCCCTCCAATCAACTCCAACCAAACCCGCCCCCCCGCCAAAGCCAACCACCAGAAGCAATCCAGCCAAAACAAAGCGGGACAGGTTTAAAACCTATCCCGCCTCTCTACTCAATCAAAGCTTGCCCTAAGACAGCTTCTGCTTAATAAAGCTAACCACCTGAGCCAACTGCTTCTTCAGCGTCGCCACCTCACCTTCCAAAGCCGCAACACGAGCATTTAGCGCAGCAACCTCTTCCGCACCCGCACCCGCATTGGGATTCGTAGGCGCCGCCGAAACATGGGGACGATTACGAGCCTTCATCATGGCAGCCTTAATGGCCTCCATCAGCTCTTCCTTCTCGAAAGGCTTCTCGATGAACTCGAAATACTCAAAAGGCTCAGGCAACTTCTCAGTCACCTCTTCCTTACGACCCGACATCACCACCAAAGGAATCGAAGCCAAAGAAGGATCCGCCTGAATATGCTGGAACACATCCCAGCCATTCATCTTGGGCAGCAAGAAATCCAACATAATTAAGTTGGGCATCTCATCACGGATGAGCTGCAAGCCCTGCACACCATCCTTTGCCTCAAGGATCTCGCAATTGCCTGCAGGGAGCATATCCTGCACCCGCATCCGAATCACTTTACTGTCGTCAATGACGAGGATTTTCTGGGACGCCACAGCTAATTCTTCTCCAAGATGTCAAGCAAATGTTCGAGCATGCTGTTCATGGGGAGAACGGGGCGCTTCTCCTACCGTTGGATCGCAGTCGTTATAAGTCTTCCCAGAGTTTATTCAAACTCTACGGAAGTCAATAAAAACAGAGGTTGCGATCGCTTGTGGCTAAGATAGCACAGCTATTTCAGAGCGACCACGGAGGTCAATCTCGAACGAGGTCATTTTATTTCACCGAAGCAAAAATGTGGGATGTCTTAATCGAGAACACAACATTGAGAGGATTTCCTCGACAAATCTTCCCGGTCCCATGCCCCCAGAAAGCTAGCCTTAGCAGTTGCACTATATATAAAGTAAGGAACAGGCCCCCAGCCAACCGCAACATCCCATTCATCCGAACGCTACAGCAACGAGCCTAGAGCACCATGACCTCCTCCCAAACTCCAGCCCAAGGGCTTCCCAAGTGGCTCAAGCGCCCCATCGGCAAGGCCAGCGAGCTGTCGGAAGTGCAGCGCATCATTAAGCAGCGCAATATCCACACCATTTGCGAGGAGGGCCGCTGCCCCAACCGGGGCGAATGCTATTCCCAGGGCACCGCATCGTTTTTGCTCATGGGTCCCACCTGCACCCGCTCTTGCGGCTTCTGCCAGGTGGATAAAGGGCATGCTCCCATGCCTTTGGATCCCGAAGAACCCGAGAAAGTCGCCGAATCCGTCGAGCTTTTGGGCCTGCGCTACGTGGTCCTCACTTCTGTCACCCGCGACGACCTGCCTGACCAAGGCGCAGGTTGGTTTGCCAGCACCATGGCTGCCATCCGACGCCGCCAGCCCGACACCCAAATTGAAGTCCTCACTCCAGACTTTTGGGGCGGTCAGCCCGATCCCAAGCAGGCTGAGCTAGCTCAGCACCAGCGCATCACCACCGTCGTAGCAGCCAATCCCACCTGCTACAACCACAACATTGAGACCGTTCGCAGTCTCCAAGGCAAAGTGCGCCGAGGCGCAAAATACGAGCGCAGTCTCCAAGTGCTCCAAGTCGTCAAGCAACTCAACCCCACAATTCCGACGAAATCCGGCATAATGCTAGGCCATGGCGAAACCGAGGCTGAACTGATTGAAACGCTGGAGGATTTGAGGGGAGTGGGATGCGATCGCGTCACTCTAGGTCAATACATGCAACCTTCCCTAGAGCATCTGCCCGTCCAGCGCTACTGGACCCCCAGCGAATTTGATCGCATCGGCGAAATTGCTCGCAGCCTTGGCTTTGCCCATGTGCGCTCCGGCCCCCTCGTGCGTAGCTCCTACCATGCAGGAGAAGAGGCCTAGAACAGAGGCCTAGAACAGCCCCTAAAATCGTCCGCAGGAAAAGGGGGCCAGTCCCTACATTTCCTGCGTTGCCTGCAAAACCTCACCCAAATAAGGTCGTCACCCTCCCCCGGCCCCCACCCCTCAAAATCCTGCGGGTTGGGGCTTTTGAATGCCAACCTCAGCCATATAGGGGCTGTCACCCCCCAGAAATTACGGATGAACCGCCAAAAGCCCAAATCCGTAGCTTCCCCCATGTAAAAGCGCAGCCCTTGTTGTGAGCCTGCCAAAATCGCAGAAATCTCCGAGCCTTCCGGGAGGGCGATCGCGCCAAGCCTTGTTCTAGATCACCTCCCCTCTCCAGGCAGGCCAAAACTTCCGTGCATCAACGGAAGTTTTCTCTTTTGACGAGGAATTATAAATACAGACATAGGCCCCCGATGGGGCAGACACCCCAAGGGACATCATCTGACCGGGTAATCATCCCCCAGAGACATCACCCCTTGTAGGTCCAAATATCGCCTTGGTGGCATCCCGCGATTGTGTGCCAACGACCGCCTGCCAACTCGGCAGATGCCATCAAATTCATTGCCAGCCAAACTGAGCCTCTGGTTAATTCCATCTCCACCGGCTCACCCAGCTAATCCCCCGTGCTTACCCGTGCCGCTCACTCAGTGGTGCTCTACCTAAGGATCCTAACTATGGAAGTTGCCGTTGCTGCGATCGCCCTAATCACATTTTTTTGTGGTCGTTCCGTCTGCTGTGAACCCAGCCCCAAACTGAAGCTGAAAGCCGGTCAGAGCAAGGAGATGGACCTTATGATGAATGAGTATATGGAGTACATGGCCCTGGAGGACCAACTCCAAAAAGATCAATATCGCCAACTCAAACAGCTTTACCGCCGCTAGAATGCTAGGCCTCAACCCTAAGACCGGCTACAACACCTCTGTAACTGGGGTCTTTCAGGGTTTAGATCATCAGGGTTCCAGTCCGTTCGTAAATTTCTAATTCATTCAAGTCATCTGCCTATGCCTTTACTCCCATAGAAACGAAGTATTAAGTCCGAATATCTTTTGAGATACGAGCCAGGGAGAGGTCCCTGGCTCTTTTTTTGCGGTTCAAT
>CALLPZ010000063.1 GCA_938015405.1 uncultured Pseudanabaenaceae cyanobacterium | reverse complement strand
TGGCTACCGGATTCGACGATTTGCCCCTTCTCAACCACGAGTATTCGGTCTGCACGGCGCACTGTGGCGAGGCGGTGGGCAATGATGAAGACTGTTCGATTTTGCATGAGTCGCTCTAGCGCTTCTTGGACTAGGGCTTCTGACTCGGAGTCTAGGGCTGAGGTAGCTTCGTCGAGGATCAAAATTCTGGGGTCGAGTAGGACGGCACGGGCGATCGCGATTCTCTGGCGCTGTCCCCCTGATAGATTGACGCCTCGCTCACCAACATAGGTGTTGTATCCATCGGTCAGTTGGCTGATGAATTGATGGGCATTGGCGACTTTGGCTGCATTTTCCACAGCAGCGAAGTCAATATTGCGCTGTCCAAAGGCTATGTTCTGGGCAATGCTCCCAGAGAAGAGAATGGTTTCTTGGGGGACGATGCCGATCTGCCGTCTCAGACTCCGTAGGGTAACGCTGCGGATATCGATGCCATCGATTAGAATTTCGCCGCCTTGGGGGTCGTAGAAGCGAGGCAAAAGGTTGACGAGGGTCGTCTTGCCCGCACCGGAGGCTCCAACTAAGGCGATCGCTTCTCCTGGCAAGGCTAGAATGCCTAAATCCTTTAAGACGGGATGGCTTTGTTGACCCGGCGTGGCATCGTAGGCAAAGCTGACGTTGCGGAATTCAACCTTGCCGTCCACGGTGGGCATCGCCCGGGCCTCGGGGCGTTCCAAAACCGCAGGCTCAATGGCCATAATCTCAAAAACCCGATCCACCGAGGCCTCGGCTTGCTTGAACAGGTTGTAGTTCTCGGTCATGTGGGCAATGGGGTCTACGAGCATCACCACAGCCGCAATGTAGCTGACGAAGCTGGTGCCAGTGAGATTGCCCTGGGAAATTTGCCAGGTGCCCAGAAGCAAAATGAGCAGAATGCTCATGGCGTAGAGAAATCCCACCACGGGGTGTTGAACGGCTTGGAGCCAGGCGGCGGAGTAGTTGGCTTTGCGATTTTCCTCGGCAATGGCGCGGAAGCGTTCTTCTTCGTAATCCTCAGCAGCGAAGGCCCGGATTAGACGAATGCCGGAGAAGACTTCCGTTAGGAGAGAAGACAGGTCAGAAATACGGTTTTGGCTGCGACGGGAGAAGCGTAAGAGCTGTTCACCAAACCAGCTCACTAGGGCAGCCATCAGCGGAGCAATGAGGAAGGCTGATAACGTTAGCTGCCAATTGAGGTACAGCATGTAAGCCAAGACCAAGACCAACTGCAAAATACAGGGAGCAAAGTCATGGAATAGCTTTTTGATCACTTCGCCGACGCGGTCTACGTCTTCGGTGAGACGGTAGGTTAGGTCGCCGGTTTTTGCAGACTCGAAATAGCCTAGGTCTAGCTTTTGAAGATGGGCGTAGAGGGCGCGGCGCAGGTCTAGAGCAATGGCGAGGGCTGCCTTGGCCATTAATGAATCCTGGCCGTATTGAGCCAGCTTGTGGATGAGGAAGGCTCCAGCGAGTACTCCCGCCAGTTTGGCCATCTCTAGGACTTGGCCATTGCCCAAGTACTCCGCAACCTTGCCAAATAGTTGGGCGAGGACAGGCCAAAAAATACTAAAGACGATCGTGCAGCCTAAAGCCCTCAGGATTCGCCCGGTTTGAGATTTGAGAAAGGGAAGCAGCTTCCAGTAGTTAGAGCGGCGATCGCGCGTTACACCCTCACTGCGGTGGGCTGAGTTTTGGTGGAGGGTGGTCAAGGGGAGATCCTCAAGGGGGCGCAGTCTCCCCATGTGGGGGAGGAGCGGCATGCAGACGGAGCCTTTCTCGGGCGAAGTTAGACGATTGTGTTACTTGCGCAGAGAGTCAGAGGTTTAGATCGTGAGAGGCGCATTGTTGCGATCGCTGGCCAAACCATTGCCGCCCATCAAAATTCGTTTCTGAGTCGAGCTTGCCATCCCAAACCCTATCAAAATAAGGGGGCTGGGCAGAAGTGGGGCTGTTCTCCATCCAGCTCTCAATCCTGCCAGTAGGTCTGCCCACATGTTCAGAGACTCTAGTTAGGGACTTACGTTTGATGAGTGACGAGAAGAAGCCGATTAAATTGGACCAGTTCCTTAAGTTTCAGAACTTGGTGGGTAGCGGTGGCGAGGCCAAGACCTTAATTCAGGAGGGGCTGGTACTGGTGAATGATGCGGTGGAAACCCGTCGGGGGCGGAAATTGGCGGTGGGCGATCGCGTCACCATCGATCACCAAACCTGGACTGTAGAGTAGGTCAGGAAAGGCTGACGAGGTCGTAGATCATGGCCTGCTTTCTGGCTAGGAACTCATGACCTCCAACCTTATTTACGCTTCCCCCCTCTAAGCCAAGCCGCCGCTGTCATATAGACTAGCTAATGCCCTTTTGAAGTAGATACCCCCTAAGCTGTGCGCAAAATCGTAATCGCTGGCAACTGGAAAATGTTCAAAACCCAGGAGGAAACCGCTGAATTTCTCCATGGATTTTTGCCCAAGCTAGAGAATACGCCGGAGGATCGTGAGGTGATTCTCTGTGTACCGTTTACGGATCTATCCATGCTGTCGAGGAACCTTCATGGCGGCCGTGTGAGGATGGGCGCACAGAATGTTCATTGGGCTGAAAATGGAGCCTACACTGGCGAAATCTCAGCGGCGATGCTGACGGAGATTGGTGTGCGCTACGTGATCATTGGTCACAGTGAGCGGCGGCAGTATTTCGGTGAAACGGATGAGACCGTGAATCAACGTTTGCGTGCAGCGCAAGCTGCCGGTCTAACGCCAATCCTCTGCGTGGGTGAAAGCAAGCAGCAACGTGATGCAGGCGAAACGGAAAATGTGATTTTTGCCCAGCT
>CALLPZ010000062.1 GCA_938015405.1 uncultured Pseudanabaenaceae cyanobacterium | reverse complement strand
TTTACGCCCATCCGGCTGGCCCCTGTGGAAAATGTGCTGAAAAACTATGCTCAGCTCAGCGAGAACTTTTCCTATGAATTTGTCAATCCGGTGCAGCAACCGGGCCTAGTGAAAGAACTGGGGATGAAGGATCAGGGAGATATGATTCTCCAGACCGAGGGGCGCAACCAGTTTGTGCAGAACATTGCCCAGGAGCAATTTTCCGAGAGTGACCTGACCAATGCCCTGGCTCGCATCAACAGTGGTGACCTGGAGAAGGTCTATTTTCTCGAGGGTCACGGTGAGCATGATCTAGACCAGCTCGCTCTGGCCGTGGAACTGTTGAGCGATCGCGGCTATGAAAGCGAGACCTTCAATCTAGCGGCTGCCCTCAATACTGGGGGCAACATTCCTGAGGATGCCAGCGCTCTAGTGGTTGCCGGTCCCCAGCGTGGCTTGTTAGCGCCAGAAGTTGCCGCGCTGAAAACTTACCTCGCCCAGGGCGGTGGCCTACTGGTTCTGGTGGATCCCAATACCGATCCGAAGATGGATAGCTTGTTGCGGGACTGGGGAGTCACCTTAGACGATCGCCTGATCATTGATGGCAGCGGTGGCTTGGGGATGGATGCGACGGGCGGCGTCGTGGGCTTCGGCCCCACAGCTCCCCTGGTGAACCGCTACGGCAACCATCCCATCACCGAAGAATTTGGCAATGGCAATTCCTTTTACCCCTCAGCGCGGGCAGTGAATTTGGCTGAAGCGACGGGCGTGGATGCTACCCCCCTGTTGATTACTAATGATCAGAGCTGGGCTGAGAAGGATGTGGAATCCCAGGTTCAGTTTGACCCCAGCCGCGACCTCAAGGGTCCGCTGTCTTTGGGCGCAGCCCTGAGCAAGCCATCCACCGGTGCCGAAGGCCAAAGCCGCCTTGTGGTGATTGGTAATTCCAGCTTTGCCACCAGCAATATCCTGAGCCAGCAGCTCAATCGTGACGTACTGCTGAACTCCATCATTTGGGCGGGCCAGCGTGAGGGCGAGATTCTTTCAATTAGCGCTAAGGAACTGACTGATCGCCGTCTGACCCTGACCCCCATTCGCGCCAATCTCGTTGCCCTGACTGCGGTGGTGCTGTTGCCCTTGGCAGGGTTTGGAGCGGCAGGTTTCCTCTGGTGGAAGCGTCGTTAAGCCCAGGTCTTTAGGGTCTAGGATGCCTCGTTCAGCTCGAGGCTTGACTCGCTACTCGCTCATTCGCGTTTCAAGGCAACCATGAAAATCCAACGCAGTACTCTAATCCTGGCGCTGGTCGCCTTTGGCTTGTCCAGCGGTATTTATCTCCAGCAACGCTTGGCGAATAATCCAGTGGCTGAGGTTCGCGAAGCAGGGGCTGAACCGCTATTTGCCTTTGATGAGTCCGAAATCGCTCAATTCACCATTCGTCGGCCAGATCTGACGCTCAGCTTGGAGAAGCGAGCACCTGCAAACTCTGGAGATGCGGTGGCTGATCTGGAGTCAGAGACAGCTGCAGCTGCCCAGCCCGACTGGTCCATTACTGCCCCGGAACAGACCCCTGCCAGTGATGGGGCGGTCGCATTTTTGTTAAACCTGCTGGCCACGGGCGATCGCCGAGATAGCTTCAGCATCACCAATGATGGTCAGCCCCTAGCCGAAACCCAGCAGCGCCTGGGTGAGTTTGGCCTCGATCAACCGATCGCCCAGGTGGAGCTCACATTGGCTGATGGCAGCCGTCATCAGCTCATTTTGGGCAATAGCAACTTCGATAGCAGTGGCATTTATGCGGTCAAGGACACAGATGCTAGCAGCGATGAGATTGAAATCTTTCTGGTGAATAGCAGCTTGGAGCCTGCGGTGCTCAGGCCGTTGGAAGAATGGCGCTATACTGCCGAACTCCCTGATGAAGATTCAGAGGAGGACGCAGACTCTGCGGGGTCGGCGGTAGACCCAGAAAAAGACGCGTCTGCTGCCACGGAGCTGGATGCTGCTGAGGGAGAGGTTGAGCTGCCGGTGGTGGATTTGGAGGCTGGCAAGAATCCTGTTGAAGCTGTCGCGGAAGAGAGTGCTGAGGAGCTTTCGGATGAGGCCGTGGAAATCCCCGCCACAGAATAATTCTCCAGATGAAGAGAATTTAGCCCAGCCGGGGCTGGATCTGTGGCCTATGGGGTTAGGTCTGAACTTTGGATCTAAACCTTAAGTCTGGTGAAGAGCTCGTCATAATCCGACTAAACTCGATAAGATTGTAGGAGCGCAATTGTCTGCCATTTGTCAAGGAATTGAAACGCTGTTTGCAAAACAATGCGTTAAAATCTGACTGTAGTGGCCGTTAATTGTCACTTTTACAAGGTTCTGGATTCAGTTCACTGAGTCTCCAGTTTCCACCCCTGTTTACTTTCGATTTAATCCTTTACTCATTACTGCATGGCACCCCATTTCCGCTCTAGACGCCCCATTCGTAACCTGCCCCAAATCAACGAACGCATCCGCTTCCCGGAGATTCGTGTTGTGGACAGTGACGGCACACAGCTGGGCATCATTACGCCTCAAGAAGCGATGGATATCGCGAACGAGCGCGAGCTTGACTTGGTTCTAGTCAGTGACAAGGCAAACCCTCCCGTTTGCCGCATCATGGACCATGGTAAGTACAAGTTTGAGCAGGAAAAGCGGGCGCGGGAAGCACGTAAAAAGCAGCATTCCGCCGAAGTCAAGGAAGTGAAAATGCGCTACAAGATTGAGGAGCATGATTACAATGTGCGCCTCAATAACGCCAAGAAATTCCTCAAGGCGGGCGATAAGGTCAAAGCCACGATTACCTTCCGGGGTCGTGAGATTCAGCACAGCGACCTCGCACGGCAGTTGCTGCAGCGCTTGGCCAATGATCTAGGCGACTTGGCTGAGATCCATCAGTCTCCAAAACGGGAAGGTCGCAACATGATGATGTTGATCAGCCCTAAGAAAGCAACGAACTAACGCTGACCTGACCGCATTTGAGGTTTAGCCCTTGTCTTTCTATTACCCTCGCCAGATCCGTTTCCATGAGACGGATGGGGCGGGGGTTGTTTATTTCGCCAATGTTTTGACGCTCTGTCATGAGGCCTATGAGGCTTCGCTAGCAGCGTCACAGCTTGATCTAGCTACTTTCTTTGCGCCTAGGGACGCTGTTGTTCCGGTGGTTCATGGGAGCGTGGACTTTTTTAGGCCGATGCATTGTGGCGATCGCATCACCATTGTCCTCACCCCTAGCCCAATTCCCAAAGCCAATAAACCTCTGAGTGAATTTGAGATCCACTATCGCTTGCTGATGGGCAATGTTTCAGACGGGGATGATCCAGACGTCGTGATTGCCCAGGCCCAAACTCGTCACTGCTGCATCAACGCCGAGACCCGCCACCGCCGGGCTTTATCCGATGAGCTCCAGGCTTGGTTGCTGCAATGGCAGGCCCCAGAAACACAAGACCCCTAAGACTCCCGCCCAGCCGCTTCATCACTCCTCAGCAATCCCTCAGCGAACCACTACGAAAGCCTCAGATCGGGTTAAGAGGAGGCTCAGGGAAGCAAGGCATTCTGTAGACATCGAAAGGAACGGGCCACTTCAAAGCCCTTCCAAATCTACGGAGTCAACCATGAAACTTATCACTCGCACCCTTTCTACTCTCGCCGTAACCGCAACTGTCCTCAGTGCCACCAGCGCTTTCGCTGCAACTCCCTTCAACATTGCAAATCGCGCCTATCGTGGTCAGCTCGAAGGCATTGCAGGTTATCAATCTTTGGAACAGAACTTTCTCTCCGGCAATGTCTCCGCTGCTGACATCATCCTTGCGGCTGACGAGACGCCTACGCCTCAGCTAGAACGGGAAGTCTCCAGCTTTCTCAGGAGCTTCAGCAACGACAACTAAGCCTTGTATTGCTTGAACCTTCATCTCTTCCCCCCAACTCACCTTTTCAAGGACTTAACCCATGAAACTCATTACTCGTACTGCTTCTGCGATCGCTTTCTCCGCTACGCTCTTTGCTTCCGCCACTGCCTTTGCCTTGACTCCTTTTGACGCTGCAACCCTGGCATACCGTGGTCAGCTGGAAGGAATCTCTAGCTATCAGTCCTTGCAATCTGACATTCAAGGCCGCCGCGTCACTGGCGAAGATATCCTCGAAGCCGCGGGTTTAGAAGCCAACCGCAGTGATGCCCGGTTTGTAGAGAGCATCTTGCGCGATAACGACAACAGCAACTAAGCGAAGCCACTGGACCGGTTTGAGCCGAGAGAGCTGGGGCTGACGATGTGACTCTTTACTTGAGACTGACTGCCATTGATTGTCCGACTGACATAATGCCTAGATGAGCAGGGGGCCGAGAGGTCTCCTGTTTTTGTCGCGAAGGAGGGGGCTTGTTAGCTAAAACGGGAGTCCTCCCTCGTGAGATAGGCCAAAAGCCTTAGTCTTAGGGCCTTCCTAGGAGTAAATGCGTGGAGTGACACAAGGTTTGAACATGCAGAGCGATCGCCGTGATCTGTTTCACTACGTAGCTATCTTTAGTCTTCTTTTAGACATTTATGAGGTCTGCGTAAATTTGACTGGGTTGGTCATCTTTTGTTTGTCACCGACGTTATTCTGTATTCAACCGAGGCACAGTAGATGCAGCGGAGTCCGATTCTACAGACAGTTCTATTCCGAATATCTTATAGAGCCCGTCGGGGTCGCGTATGCGGCATTAACCTGGCGGGCTCAACTTTTGGTTTAAAGGCTTTAGACCAATAATTTCCCTGGCGCTACTCCATCGCAGTGGTAGATCTCAACCTCTGGGCCGCCCAGCTCTGGGCAGGCGAAGGTCAGCAATTATGGTGCGTTCAAGTGGGACAGATCTGATGGCTGGCGAAGCTAGAGAGCTAGATCGCCAGTTCGCGAGCTGTCACCTGCTCTATATCGCTGTAAGGGTGAGATGGATGTGGGTAGAAATCGTTGTACAGATCGCATAGAGACTGCTTGCTGCTCTAGGTCCATTGTGATCCGGTAAACAATCGGAGTGCAGCGCAATTCATGGACTGCCATTAGAGGGGTGGAGCATCTGAATAGGTCACAGCATCTTGGTTGGTGTCAGCGAGAAACCGCATTTACCGAGAGCATCAACCCATGACATTTATCACTCTGACCTTGTTCACTGCTTGCTTCATCGTTTGGGAAGCTGAGACCCAGCTTCATTCCCATGGCGTGCTGGCTTCTCGGGCATCCGGCCGCTTGGAAGTTTGGACAGTGTTGGCTTACCGTGGCACGGGTCGATTGGGTTGCTATCGAGCCAGTGAGCGAGGCTAAATCGCTGCGACCTGGAGCATTTATGTGATGTTTTCAAGACTTAGGGAGCCAAGTATGACGGGGCTCACAAAGGAATTTCCCGAAACATAGCAAAATAGAACCGCTTTATTATTTTTTCGTCAAAATAAAATTGCCTTTGACTCAGGGGACATCCAAATCTTGATGATGGGAGTTCCTGCATGCCTACCAGTCCGCTTACACCTCAACAGTTGAGAGAGATCTCTCAAGCCATTGAACAGACGATGCTCCAGTTGCAAAGTATGGAAGCCAGCACAGACATACAGCCCATGCAGTACAACGCTCGCCTGTGTTGGGAGCAGCTCTATGAATCTCGGGAGTTGTTGCGGGCCCACCTAATGTCTACCAACGCTTCTCAAGTCCATGGTGAGCATTCAGGCACGATTAATGACTGAGGTGGGCGTAGGCGCGAGTAATCAAAGCTTGCTCTTCTGGAGTGGGGGTAGTGCCATCCAAGCGTGCTAGGACTTGGCCTGCCAGGCCAGCTAGTAGGGGAGGACACCCCCTCTCGATCAGGGTTCTTGCGTAGGAACCAGCAGCTGTAGGATGTGTGTCAACCTGCATGGGTGAGACCCTTGGTGGCTTCTTATACAAAATAGCTATAATTTATATTTAGAAAAGTATAGCTAAATACTTTTCGCTGGATCTGGCTATCTTGATATTTTGTGATTCTCGGTATTTTTGACCAGAGAGTGGGAGTGAAGGGCGTTCTTGATCGGAGTAGAGGAGGCGCGATCGCCCAGAGCTAATCTTTCCCTCTCCAGGTCAGACTTGAAGAAGTAGCAGTCTGCTGCCAATGTTCTATGGGAGTTTGTGCTGAGGTGCCAGGTTTGGTCTAACTCTGGCCAAATCATCAATCTGGCACTGTCTTTCGGAGATGTGGCTTTGCTGCAGTGTGGCTGTAGCGATGTCACAGTTATGTAACTGCTTGCTTAGATGCTGAAGCAACTTTCAGATGGCCTTGCCCATTCAATGCTCTGGCAAGAGGAAGCTTAGTGCTCATTCATGCTCTGGCTGCATAGGCTGGCCCATGTCATACCTACAGCTGGAGTCCCGCGTAGGGTCGCCGCATAGGCTTCACTCGTGAGCCTGGGTGCAAGGTCCTTGGGGTTGTTAGGCGTTGGTCTCGTTTGAGTCTGGGCGACAGCGTCTTGATGAGCGAGGGATTGCAGCTGCTCAATATGTCTGAGCTGATCACCAATGGCTTGGTGCAAGCTGCGTAATCTTTGAATTTCTGGGATTAGCGAGTCTTCTGGATGAGGGGTGGACATAGTAGCTAGACAGAGAACTAATTGTTGTTTGTTGATATTTTTGCTTGACCCAATGGGAGGTTTCGTGTCGGCTGATACGGATTTTTGAGCTTTCACAGTATCTTCACTAGCCTGCATGGCATTCTGCTGGGGGTAGGATGTCACGCAGTGCTGGAGTGGTTGGGAAAGTTTGGGATGGCAAGATCGCGATCGCCGCAGTCACGTTTATCGATATCCCAGTTAGGGAGAGCGCTCCCGTTAAGCATGACGGCTGACATGACACCCCAACCACTGCAGCTAACATGCCTTGCTGTTCTTTAGTTGGATGATAATCACAATGCTGCTTGTGCTGATTGAAACAGTCACAAGCGACTCATATGAAGTTTGTCCACGTTCATGTAGATCAAGCAGCCCAAATGTTGGATTCAGCCACTAAACTAAGCCAGGCATCCGCAACTTGATAGGCAAATTTTTCAGATCGCTTTGAATACACTTTTACTTGTTGCGTGAGCTCACCATCTAGGTAGGGGTAGTTGGATTTTATCCAAGCATTTTTCCTCGCTAGCCAGTTCATTACAATTTCTGGTGTAACTTCTAGATGAAACTGAAAGCCATAGATCTTACGACCGATACGATAGGCTTGATTACGGCAGATGTAATTGGTCATTAATAATTGAGCACTATCTGGCAAATCGAAGGTATCAAAATGCCATTGCATCAAGTTGAGATTAGACGGAAGGTTCTGTAGCCAAGGTTCCTCAGCAGTTCGGTCTGCTAGGAGCAACGGGGAGTAGCCCAGCTCTGCTATGGCATGTTTATGAACCTTGCTACCAAAGGCACGGGCAATTAACTGAGCACCCAGGCAGATGCCCATGATGGGTTTGTCTTCATGATGGAAGCACTGGATTAATTCGACCATTGTATTCAGTTTAGGCAAGTGCTGATGTGCTTGAGCACTGGTGGTTCTGCCTAAGATAATGAGCCCTTCGTAGTCGATTGACGGTGCACTAGGCTCCTGTTCAATTAGCCAGGTGAATAATTGGGCTCCTTGGCTTTCCAATCGTGTTCCTAAGACGCCAATCGGATCCTGCGAACTACTTTGGATCACTAAAATATTCATTGAGATTGCACCCTTGATTTAAAGCACACGATGTCTGTGCTGTACCCCTGAGCACTATGAAAGATTGACAGCAAAAAAACTGTTTTTGGGCAGACTAAATCGCATGAAATTTTGTGAAAAATATTGATTTATTCAGATGATGATTTTGATCTCCTGATGTCACTGGGTGCATCTCTTGTTGTCTAAACCAGGGATTCAAATGAGAGCTTTGAGCTATCGAGAGTGAGTTGAATGATTCCTGATTGATGTGATGCTGTATTCAGAGATTGGCATATCTAAGGAGTTATCTGAAACCTTGGCTGAGCCCAACTATGAATGACGTTTCGAAGTTCATCAAGAGCTCCTGCCGTTTTCTCTGGCTGTCGAGGGGATGTGATCTTAAAGGCAGAGATCACAGCTCAATATGAGCAATCTCGCTGTTGTGCTCCCCAGTGGTGTTGCGCACAGCAATCTCTCAGCAAACTAAAACCTAAGCCTTAGATAAGCTTCAGAAGCAACTCAGAGAAGCACGGCATTCTGTAGACATCGAAGAACAGAG
>CALLPZ010000061.1 GCA_938015405.1 uncultured Pseudanabaenaceae cyanobacterium | reverse complement strand
ATCCAGGCTGGGCCGGGATTGAGCAATGCCAAAAGTAGGTAAACCTGCATCCTTCAAGGCTTGTTGCACTGCGCTGAGGGAATCACTATTGGGGGAAACCACAAGGTTAAGCGAATTGCCCTGGGCTTCGTTGAGAATCACGTCTTGCACCACAGGCAGTTGCTCTAGCAAGTCCTTGGCCTGATTAGCCTCATCATCAGCAGTGAACTCGCGAATGCGTAAGGTGATGCGATCGCCCCCTAACCGATCCTTCAGCTCCGACGGCGTCCCCGTGGCAATCACACTACCCTGGTCAATAATGGCCACGCGATCGGCCAGAGCATCGATCTCTTCCAAATAGTGGCTGGTAATCAGCACCGTAATGCCCTGTGCTTTCAGCTCGCGTAGAAAATTCCAAATCACCGTGCGGCTTTCAATATCCAAGCCCACCGTCGGCTCATCCATCACCAGGACGCTGGGCTGATGCAGGAGTCCCGCCGCCAGATCGAGGCGTTTTTGGATACCACCGGAGTAGCCGCCCGTCTTCTTATCAGCCCAGTCGCCAATGCCCATGAGGTCAATGACTTGGTTGACGCGATCGCCAATGGTTTTCCGAGGCAAGTGATACAGCGCTGCTTGAAGTTTCAACAGCTCCCGACCAGTCAGAACCTTGTCCAGGGCAACTGCTTGAGCAATGTAACCTAGCTGGCGTCGGGCCTGCCGTGGATTAGCAACAACGTCAATACCTTGGATTTCCAGCTTGCCGCTTTCCGGCGTACTTAGAGTGCAGAGGCAGCGCAGAGCAGTGGTTTTGCCTGCACCATTGGGACCCAACAGTCCGAAAATCTCGCCAGTTTCGACTTGAAGAGAAATGTCTTTGACGGCTGTAACCGAGCCGTAGGACTTTTTGAGGTTTTCGATCAGGACTGCAGGGGCCATGGGCGGGAGAACTTACAGGTTTTTGAGCGCTGCTTCTATTGTAAGGCGGGACTGAGTGGGGAGAGAGGGGAAAAGTAGTGGCGATCGCTGAAGTCACCTAGGTTTATCCATAACAAACTCTCATTCCTTGGGATCCCTTTAGGAGATGACGAAACATTGCGCTCTAGGGAGATCAAGCAATTGCTCGACCCGTAATCCAAGACTTAGCTGCATAAGAGGTCTCGATGAAACGTAGAGATCAAGATATTGCTTGATGAATGTTAAATGGTGAGCCCCTGCTGAGGCCCACTGCAGGCTCAAGCACTGTTCTCAATTGTGATTTCAGGGACCTCCTTGGGGTAACGCACAGCATGGGTAGACCAAATGCTTCGCTACAGATTGACTACCAGGCCAGGCAAAGCCTAGCCAAAGTTATTCCTAAGGCGCCTGTCTTAACGAGTCAAGACTTGGGCCTGCGTGGCATCGAAATTCAAGCGCATCATCAGCCCGCAGCGGAAATGCCAGAGCATATCTCTGACAAACATATTGTTGCGATTCACCATGCCCCCGAGACGCTGTGGTGTGAGCGAGCGATCAATGGGCAACGCCGCGTTGAAAAAATTGAGGATGGTCAGGTTGTCATTATTCCAGCCCATACAACCCATAGCAGTGCCTGGAAAAGTTCTGTGACGGCTACGGTCATTGTTCTAGAACCTGAGCATCTTGCTCAGTTGGCCCCTGAGTCCATCCAGCCTGACCAAGTTGAACTCCTGCCAACGTTTTCGACCTTCGATCCTGTGATTCATCAAATTGGAGGATTGCTCCAATCTGAGCTGACCGGAGATTCGAGGGCGAACAAACTGTATGTGGAGAGCTTGGTAACAGCCCTGTCTGCTCACTTATTGCGGCGATATTGCAAAATTCAGCCCCGACTCGAAAAGGGGAACAATGGGCTCTCAAAATACCTGCTACAGCGGGCCCTAGATTATATCGAGGCCAATTTGTCCAATGACGTCTCGCTGCAGGCGATCGCCGATGAAATTGGCATGAGTCGTTATTATTTTTGCCGCTTGTTTAAGCAATCCATGGGAGTCACTCCCCATGCCTACCTGACGCAACAACGTCTAGAACGCTCTAAAGAACTGCTCAATCAACACCAATTGCCGATTAGCGAGATCTCCCTAGAGTGCGGCTTTGCCAACCCCAGTCACTTTGCGAGATGTTTTCGCAAATACGTCGGCCTCTCACCCAAACAATTTCGGATGATTTAGCAAGAATATGTCAGACATCACAAGATTCTGTTCGCCTCCCCGACTTCGGGCTGACTATAGTCATGTCATCGCATGCCCACAATCCCAGCCTCAATCACGTCTCCCTTGGAAGGCTCGGGGATGGCTGAGTGTTCAAATCTTTCAATATGCAGGTTTGAGAGTTCGTGCTTGAAGTCTTCAAAGCCAAGTTGTGGGTTTGATTATAAATTGCTAGGACAAGTCGCTATGAGTTTCTTCAAAAAGATCTATCGGTGGATTGATCAGTATCGATATTTTGCCTATCACTTACGTTGGCAACTGTCTGCTCTCATCATGATGCCAATCATGTATTCTCTGAATGC
>CALLPZ010000060.1 GCA_938015405.1 uncultured Pseudanabaenaceae cyanobacterium | reverse complement strand
GCTCCATGTTTTGTTTGGCAAGCATGAGGATGAGCGTTTGTCGGAGTTGAAGGCGATCGCTCGCTGGATGAAGGATTGGGCCGAACAATCCAACCGTTACCATCACAATCTGCTCGCCCTGGGAGATTTTAATATTGACCGGGAGGGGAGCGATGGCTATGAGGCGTTTACTTCGACGGGGCTGACGGTGCCGCCCCAGCTTTTGAATTTGCCACGCACGATTTTTGATAAGCCAGGGAATTCGAAAGATGACAAGTTCTACGACCAAATTACTTGGTTTGAAGAGGGCAATCGCAGTTTGCTAGACATGCAGGTGCGTGAGGGTGGAAATTTTGATTTTATGCCCTACTTGTATCAGGAGACAGATTTGACGCCCCAGTCAATTTCCTATCGAATGTCGGATCATCTGCCGCTTTGGATTGAATTTGAGTTGGAGGAATAGCAACTTATTTTTTAGGACCAGCATGATTGTTTTTAGCTCAAGAATTTAAGACCTAATGATGCTGCTTAGCGACAACCCTCTAAAGTTTAAAAATCTTTCCCAGGGTATTATTTCAAGAGATATAGCATGAGGTTCCGACATGGATAGCTGGACAGAGACAGTTAGGCAATTCTACGCCGAAGCTCTTTCAACGAGCGGATTCAACCTTGATGAGAAGTCTTTGGCTGGAGGGAATCTCAAGGATCTACCTCAAATTGTGATTGAAACGTTTAATCGATTGGGTGGAGCTGATGCGGATCCTTTGCCAGGTCTTTATAAGATTCAAGTCAATCAGAAAGACACCTACGGTATTACTTTGACCTGGGGTAGTGGTGATGGCTGGATGGCTGTCTTAGATACACAGCAATTACTTGGCGTAGCTTATGTGGAAAACGAAGGTGACTCAAATAGTATCCAGTGGAGTGATTCCTTTGCCGCCATGGGTGGAGAATAATCTGAACAGAGAAGGGGGTAACAGCGATCGCCATTACCCCCTTCTAAGGGATTAATTTTCAAAAGAAGAAGACAAAGTCTAAGCCCCTATGCGCTCTGCTTACGCTTGCGCAGGCTGCGAGCAGCCAAGCCACCCACCAAGAACAGACCTGCCACACCAGTCGGCTCAGGGATTTCCTGGGAGACCTCAAGCGTGCTCCACTTCAGGTCAGCGATGGCACCACTACCGGGGTAGAAGAAGTCGATGTTCGAAACGTAGGTCTCAGAGAAGGAGAAATCGAACATGGAGTTGTCATGACGATTCTTGCTCTTCTGGGTCATCGTCACACCATTGAGTGTGACGGACTGGTTGTAGGCATTGCTGTGAGTTGTGCCATAGGTGGAGACTAGTTCTGCCATAAGCGCATCGATGTCAAAGTCAACCACTTCATTGCCGCCCGCATCGAAGCCAGTGAAGTTGATACCTTCGCCGTTGTCATCAATGTCTAGCAGGCTAAAGCTGTTTAATTTGATTTCGCTGGCAAAGTCGAAGGTAATGTTGCCACCGTGCGCTTCATCATCGGCTTTGTACTTACCATTCTTAAAGCTCTTGCCGTCTTCTTCTTGAATGATGAGAACATTGCCCTGGTCGCCAGTCCCCCAGGTGCTACCTGTTCTGAGGTCGTTGTCGCGTCCCCATTTGGAAGTGTTGTAGGTGTTGAGCTTGGCAGCTTGATTGGTGCGATCGTTCACACCATGGATATTGGTTAGGCCCCAGTCAGACCATTGGGTGGTGACGAGGGTGCCATCGGCATGGGTTTGAACGTTTTCAAAATCGAGCACAAAATCCTCAGCTTGGGCATTGGGAGCCATTGCACCGATAGCAGCGAGGGCTAGACCGGTGGAAATTGCGAGGAGTTGGCTGCGAGTAATAGAAAGCATGTTTGAGAAGCCTGCGTGTTCGTTCTTATACACCTTCACGGCTTGTGGCTTCGAGTCAGTTGAACCACGGTTAGATTAATGCAAAGTCAACCGTAGATGGATAATTTTAGAAAACTAAAAAAAGCATCGATTTTCGACTACAGAAATAAAAATCAGCCAGCACTTTTAACCGTATATTTATCTATTTCCAGAACCGAATAAAATATAAATCAATTTCATTTTCCATACTTAATTCTCGATCTCCGTGGAGATTCTGGTTAGGTTGGAGAGATCTTTTTTCTCGCTTGAATCGTTTACGTAAATATTGGGAGCTGATTTTTAAGCCATCAAAAATCAACACTTCAACTGCAGGCTTGACGTAGCCTATTTATGGTGTTTCTGAAGCTGCTCAGCTTAAAACCGTAGGCCGCTATGCCCCCATACCGGAATAGCGCTGAAGGCCTTTGCGCCACAAATAACGATTGACCAAGCCAAACAACCCCAACCACAACAACATGACCCCGAAGCCCTGGGCCACAGGGGTATCGAGTTCTAGTAGAACCGCAACCGGGAAATAGATTAGGTAGGGGAATGGCGTCCACATCGCAATCTGAGCGATCGCAGGGGGAAACATCGCCAGGGGAGCCGCCATGCCAGAGAGAAAGAGATAGAACAAAAACCAGAATCGTTCAATCGCCACCGCCCGCTCAATCCAAAAAGCGAACATGGCAAAGGTATATTGCGCCAGGAACCGCAGACAGAAGGCTAGGGCAACGGCAATGACAAATAGAATCAGCCTGGTCGGGCTGGGCATCCAAAGGGCTTCGGGATAGAGACCAAAGAAGAGCCCAATCAAAACGGCAATAAAAGGAATGCGGGCTAATCGCTCAGCGGCGTGGCCTGCAAAGTGATGCCACACCGGATCCAAAGGTTGCAGCAGTCGAAAGGAAAGCTTGCCCTGGACAACTTCCTTCTCCACATCCCAGATCACCCAAACCACGGTGAGCTGCCGGGTCAGAAAGACAATTAAGAAGTAGCGAGCAAAGTCAGCTGAGCTGAGGGCAAAGCTTCCCCCTTGGGCTGCTTCGGTCCAAACGCCAAGAAGAATCAGGGGAAGGGAACCGGAAAGGACCCAAAACATCAGTTCAGCCCGGTATTCCACCATGTAGGCGTAGTAGACGGAGAGCAGCGTGCGGGTGATGCTCAGGGCACGACGGAGGTTTCTACCTAGGCTGGGCTTTTTCGGGGGGAGGGCGCTGGGCGTCATGACTGGGGGAGCAAGATGGCTGGGAGAGCAAGATGGCTGGGGGAGCAATGGAAGCTCCCAGACTCCCCTTCCTCCAGATGTAGAGGTAGGGGCTGGGGATGGCAGCGTCTATCTATATAGATGGGCTACTGCTATCGGTCATCACGGGGGCAAGACCTTGGTCGGCGACTTGACCTTGCTCAAACACCTGCCCGATGACTTCTTCAATGGGCGGATCGGTGACGCTGAGGTCAACGACGTCTAGTTCTGCCAGGAGGCGGGAGACTGTTTCAGTGAGGCGATCGCGTTCAACTAAAAATCTAACGGAGCGGCCTTCGGCTTGTTCAACGGGGCCAAAGGTTTCTAGGTGGGCGCGATCGTAGGCTTTACCCAGGTCCAGCTGCACCGCTCGGCAAGGGGCAAACTGTGCGAGTAGGCCATCCAGGCTGCCGTCATATATCAGTTGTCCCTGGTGAATCAACAGCACCCGCTTGCAGAGGGCGGTAATGTCCGCCATGTAATGAGAGGTGAGGATCAGCGTGGCATTGTAGCGATCGTTGTAGTCCCGCAGAAAGCGACGCACGGCCTCCTGGGCATTGACGTCCAAGCCCAGGGTGGGCTCATCGAGGAAAAGCACTGTGGGGCGATGGAGCAGGGCAGCCAACAGCTCCGCCTTCATGCGTTCACCCAGAGATAGCTTGCGCACGGGCTGCTGAAGCTGCCGGGAAAGGCCCAGCATTTCTGCCAGCTCATCGATGCGTCGCTGGGCTTCATCGTTATCAATGCCGTAGATAGCAGCATTGATTTTGAGGGAGTCGAGGGCGGGCAGGTCCCAGATCAGCTGCTGCTTTTGCCCCATGATCAGACTGATCTGCCTGAGGAAGGGAGTGGCGCGTTTGAAGGGGACATGGCCACTAACTCGGGCATCCCCACTGGAAGGATGGATCAGGCCCGTGAGCATTTTCAGGGTGGTGGTTTTTCCCGCACCGTTGGGGCCCAGGAAGCCCACCACTTCGCCGGGCTCTAACTCAAAGGAGACGCCTTTAACGGCTTCGACGTATTTATACTGCCGGTTGAAAAAATGATTGACGGTGCCCTTAAGGCCCGGTTGCTTGAAAGCGACGGGATAAACCTTCGTGAGGTTATGGACCTGAATGATCGACATTGAGGGGCGACGGGCTAGATGCTGACCTATTCACTGTGCCATAGCGCCTTGGTTCTGTGGTTCGTTCTGTGGCTTTCCTCAATCCGCGACTTCCAGGGTCTCCAGCCCAAACGAGCCAGGGCTTGCAGGAATGGGGGCTTGGAGATGGCCCAGGGCAAGTCAGTTTTGTGCACCTACAAGGATGTACGTAAAAGCTTGTAAAAATTACTTTTTTCTACAACGGTAGCTACCCGGATCTATGGGGAATGCGGAGTAAAAAGAACTAGATTGTTCTCTATTTTTCCTTTCATTTCCTGATTCTATTCAGGAGGCTGAGATGCCCTCGCTGTTTGTCATGGACAACCAGTCAGGATCTTGCTGAACTGCAAGACTCAATCTCAAGATGACACCCCCAGCGTGATGCAAATCAACAGTATTTAACTGTTCTTCGATGTCGGGTTCAAGCCGAATACTTCGGCTGCTCCAGTTCGGGATATTGCCACCTTCTAAAGCTCTCTGCCAAAGCGCCATTGCCATGCCTAGTTCCTTTTTCAATTCCAGCGCGACCCCCACGGCCAACCCAGGCGATGCCGAGCAGCGTCTCAATCATGGCCTCAATCTTTCTAAACGTAAGGACTACGCCCAGGCCGCGATCGCGTTCCATCAGGCCTTGGCAATGTACAAGCAGCTTAACTTTGCGCCGGGCATGGCCAAAACGTTCTTAGAGCTGGGCACGGTGTATGGGCGGCAACGTTGTTATGATCTCTCCCTGAATTGTTTTGTCAAAGCCCTGAAACGGTTTGATTCAACCCGAGATCAGCTGGGCCGGGCCAATACGTTAATGTCCTGGGGTAAAGTCTCGCTAGAGCTGAGCCAGTGCGAAATGGCAATGAAGCAGTACAAAGAAGCCAACGCGCTATATGAAAAGCTAGGCAATATCTCCGGTATGGCGAATGCCCTGAACCACCAGGGCCGAGTCCAGCTCTGTCTCGGTGAGTCGGAAGCGGCGATCGCGGCGATGAATGAAGCACTACAGCTCTATCGCAACCTCGGGCAGTTCCAACAGGCTGCCACCGCCTTAATGGGCATCGCCAATGTGTATCTCAGCTTGCGCCAGGCCTCCCAAGCCATTAGCCAGCTAGAACAGGCCTTGATGCTCTACAAAAACACGGGCGATCGCCATGGCGAAGCCCAAGCCCTGTTTAACCTAGCCCTAGCCCATCGCCAAGGGGGAGCCATTGTCTCGGCTCAGCAAGCCTTTCAAGAAACGCTGAAGGTGGCCCATCAAATTGGAGCGCAGAGCATGGTGACAAGGGTCAACCAACATTTAGCAACCCTGTCCCACCGGCTGGCTGCGTAGGCCGGATATCCGAATTTCCTGCGATCTTTGCAATAAAACGGGCTCATTGAGGGCCGCTCAACCACACCACCAGATCCGAGAGAATACCTGGCTCGCTTTAATGCGATTGTTGAAGGCTTTCGGAAATTACGGTTTCAGTCGTTGAATATATCTTTGCAAGAGATTATTCCTCTCATCTGGGGAAACCTCAAATCAATTGCAGCCTGTAAAGGCCGTAAATACCGGCTAGGCAACCAGAGGGTGTGGCTAAGATCGACTCCAATTACCTTGCGCTGCTCGCAGATGCAACGGAAGTTTCCTCGGAATCTCTCTGGCTGCATCGAGCGCGGGTCATTGACTGTCGTTGGCCTGGATTGCTGTTGTGTTTGAGCTACTAGAGGCCGATACCTTGAGCACTTTCATTATTTTGCTGTCCATTGCGGTGGGGCTAGCCGTGGGTACTGCCCTCGTGCTGCTCGTGCAGTTGCAACGCCGCTCGGAAGTGATCAATAGCATGCCGTCATTTTCCAATGCGGTGGGCAAGTGGGGCGTTGTCGAAGTGCCCTTTAGCGGGACCAGTCGCGGCAAAGTTCGCCTTACGCTCAAGGGTTCCACTATGGATCTCTTAGCGACCACTGACTCTGAACGTGAGTTAACGGTGGGTGAGCGAGTGTTTGTGGTGGCAGCCCAGGGCAACAGCGTGTTGGTGGTGCCTGAGGACCAAATGCAGTCGTAGAGGATTTTGAACAGCTTGGTTCTTGGCCATTTTTGATCCAGGCAGGTTTTCAAAATTCTGATTAATGAGGCTGTTTGAAAAGGCCGATGCCCGTAGCAGCGAATCTCATCAGAGCCGCTGATTTGTCCAAACTGGAGCTTCAATCCTCTGGCAGGGTCTCAAATCCAAGGCTAAGCCGAATTTTCAAACAATCTCATCAGCGAGTTTTACTTCGCAACGCTTCCTCTCGGGGAGCGAGTTGTGGAGTGTGCCGAGTTAGTTGTTGTAGGAATATCCTCCATGCTTGAACATCTTCATCAGCTCCCACAAGTAGCCCAAGGGAGCCAGCAAGTCTCGCACCTGTTGCAGTCCATGGGACATCTCAAGTCAGTCCAGGCTGCCATGCCTAAGGTTTCCGAAACGGTCCATGGAGTGGCCCAGCATTTAGTTTCTGGCGCAGCAACTCACACTTCTACGAGCCATGCGGCAGTGCAGACGGCGGCAGGTCAGGGCAAGGAGCTGGTAGCCACAGCAGCAACCCCTGCAAGTGCCATGGCTCAATCCCAGGATGGTGTCATTCAACTCGCCCAGGCAGAGCCTCAATACCAGGTGCGGGAAGCCAATGCAGGCGGATTGGCATTGGTCCTTACGCCACTGCTCATCGCCATGGGCGGAACGGCGTTAGCCTATTGGTTTGTGAAATCATTCCTTTGCATTTGCAAGCCCAATGAGGTCCTGGTGATTTCCGGTCGCAAGTGGCGCAATGAGGATGGCCAGGAAGTGGGCTATCGCGTGCTGGCTGGCGGTCGTGCCATTCGGATTCCCATTTTGGAAACCATTGACCGGCTGAATGTGAACACCATGCCGGTGCAGGTGGAGATTCGCAACGCCTATGCAAAAGGGGGAACGCCGTTGGATATTCAGGCGATCGCCAATATCAAAGTCTCCAGTCGCCCTCGAGTTGTAGGGAACGCGATCGAACGATTCCTCGGCAGCAAACGCGAAGAAATTGCCCGCGTGGCTCGGGAAACCCTGGAAGGTAATTTGCGAGGCGTCGTTGCAACCCTGACGCCAGAACAGGTGAATGAAGATCGCCTAGAGTTTGTCGAGCGGATTTCAGCGGATGTGAGCCGCGACCTAGAAAAACTGGGCCTAGAAATCGATACCTTCAAGATTCAAAACGTCGCTGACGAAGTCGACTATTTGAGTTCCTTGGGTCGCCGTCGCATTGCTGCAATTCTGCGAGATGCCGAGATTGCGGAATCCGACGCGATCGGTGAAGCAGACCGGATTGAAGCCCAGTGCGA
>CALLPZ010000059.1 GCA_938015405.1 uncultured Pseudanabaenaceae cyanobacterium | reverse complement strand
CCTTGCTCCACGGCATTGGCAATGCTGCCGCAGCGGCGAACGCTGTTGATGGCTTTGAGGTGATGGCGATGGCCACCATGGACGGAGGTGCCCCGCTGCATATCCACGCCCAAGGAGGTGCCCATCATCGATTGTTCAATGTCGTGGACGGCGATCGCGTTGCCACCCAAGAGGGCATGGACATAGCCTTCGCGAATCAGATGCCTCAAATGTTCGCTGCCGCCCGTATGGATGACGACAGGACCTGCTGTGACCACGACCTTGCCGCCGCGATCGCGAATTTGCCGCAAATCCCAAGCAATCTGCTCCACCGTCAACTCAACCCGGCGCTCACTGGAAACCCCTGCCCCCATAAAGCTGAACTCCTCGGTGCTGGCCTTTTTGAGGGAGCTGCTGTTGCGGTTGGTACGAATGCCTTCACTGCCGACGACGACTTGCTCATCGATGCAGAGATCTCGCAGGAGTTTGCAAGTGGCTATGGGGTTATCGCTGCTGTCTTGGGTGATGGCGATCGCTCCATCCATGCGCTGGTTTTGGACCTTAATCCATTGCTCGCCCACAAAGACTTCTGTGGGGTAGATATTGGTGACATAGAAGTCGTCGGGGGCAACACCGGCTTGAACAACGGTTTCTAAATTTGCAGCCTGGGGCTCTTCGTTGGTCGTGACTGCGCCTAAATCTACCAGTTGCCCCATGATGTCCCGCATGACTTCGGGGTCTGGCGCAGAGACTTTGACCTCTGCTGCGGAGGGATCTTGGCGCTGGCTGCCCAGGTTGAAGTTGAGGACCTGGAAGCTACCCCCACCGGAGGTGATGGTGTCTAGAGCTTGATTGACGAGGCCGGAGTCTAGCAAGTGCCCCTCAAGGTGAATGACACGGCTTTGGATGCGCTCCCGGGCAGGGGCCTCTTTGCGTGGTTCCGTTGTTTTGAGGGTGAGACATTTCGCCGCACCGCCTGCTTTGAGAAACTCGGTTAGGGGCGTTTCGACGACGGTGAAGCCATTCACATCCAAAGCCGTCTTAAGAGCATCGCTGGCGGCATTCATGACAATGATGCGATCAACGTTGACAGAATTGCATGCAAAGCGAACGGCATCTACCTCATCTACCACGATGCGTTTTTCGCGGGGCACTCGCTTCTCAATCAAATGATTGGAATAGGTGTCAAAGGCAGGTGGATAATAGAGTAAATAGCCATCGCTCAAGGGGCAAAAGCAAGTATCCAGATGGTAAAAGCGAGGATCGACGAGGCGCAGAGAGAGCACTTCAATGCCCAGCCATTCGGAGAGATAGGGGTGAGAATCTAGCTCTGTGCGGAAGCCGTATCCAGCCCAGAGCCATCCCCCAGCCCGATCTAGCAATGCATCGCCTGCGCCTTCGAAGGGCAAGCTGGCTGGCAAGGTGTGAACGGTAAATCCATTGTCTTCGAACCATTGTTGAAAGTGAGGTTCTTCACCTTGGCGCTCGGGGTGAAAGAAGCGACTGAGAATCGCAGTCTTCCCTAGAACTAGGCCTGCATTGGCCGTGAAAACCATGTCGGGCCAGCCTTTTTTAGGTGTGACCAGTTCAACAGTGGCATAGCGTTGCAGCGTTTGATGAAGTTGCTCCCACTGTGCTTCTGCCTCTGCTCGGGAGGAACGATGAATATTGCCTTCCATCCAAGGATTGATGATGTAGTCAACGTCATAGTGACGAGGTGGACACATTAGGATTTGCGTCGATTCTGTCATGGAGATTTCGCAGGAGGATGGGCATGATTCAACCGCAATGTATCGATGTAACTCGTGCGATTGAACGTGGCTGTGAATAGTGAATTCTTGCGATGCAAAAATTGAATGATTCTTGGGTTTTGGAGCTTGGGAAATTACAAAAATCTGTGCTCGCGATATGGACAGAAAGATGATGTGACTCGAAAATTTAGCCTGCTAAAGGCTGAGATTTGATTCACTTTAGGGATCTATCAATTTCTTTACTTTGGTTGCAGTGACTACTGGCGGATGGAGCTTCTTGTCGAAGGTCTTTCGCCGCATGTTGTCGCATAGGGAATCTTCTTACTGATGTCTCTGAATCCTCTGCTGATTAGAGATAGAGCCCCTGATCTAAAGTTTGACGAGGACTCTGGCTTTCTCCAGCCGCTTGGGATTAATCCTTCTTACCGTGCTGAAATGACGAAACGTTGTAACCCACAATACCGAATATTCAAAAACGATCTAAAGAAAGAAATCTGAATTTAAATTGAGTAGATATGTTCAAATCTTTCTTCATTACTGTAGAAGTCATACCGGGCACATTAGGTCGTTTCGAACAATCTATTTGTGCTGTAAAATACTGTTCGTGATCAGTCAGTACGTTTCTCTGACTTTCCTTGAAAATACTTGAATTGGTTATGCAAAGGCTGAAGCTTTATTCAGCGCTGTTATTCGGTTTCATTACTGGAGATTGCTTGGTATGTCTAAGGTGCGTCAATATGCTCTGTGTGATGTGAGAGATGAGGTGAAAGCTCTGGTCTCTCAAGGATTGATTGGGCGTCAACATCGCATCTACTCACTCTGTGCATTCTTTAGCTATCGAGATTGGCTACACATTGAGCGAATCTTGGAAGCCCACGATTTCCTCTTGCGTGATTCGGTGATTGAGCTGATTGGTCCAGAGATTTGGGCCAACGATTAATAAATGATGCTGCAGGGGGCATTCGGTTCCCAGTGATTCATCTTCTGTCAGCGGAAGCCAAAAAGCCCCTCGGTAAGACTTACTGGGGGGCTTTGTTAGGCGCATGGGTGGAGGATTGGCTCCACTACTGGCCTGGGGTCTCTGGATGCGGAATTAGAGACCGGATGAGTTTCAGAGCATGGAATTGGATCCTTTTACTCTTTTGCTTTGGGTTTACTCTCGTCAGCTTCGCCCACGCTGTAGGCGATCGCGTAAGGGCTATCTATTTTGTTTGAGGCTTTACGAACCTCTAGGCCAATGACCTGGCCATCTTCGTCGTAGTCCATAATCAGCCCTGGCGCAATTTGGGTCGTTTCTTCCACGATGCTTGAGCGAAACGAAATCTGCAGGATGTCTTTATCGGGATCGTAGACG
>CALLPZ010000058.1 GCA_938015405.1 uncultured Pseudanabaenaceae cyanobacterium | reverse complement strand
CAATGATGGTTAAATGCCCCTGCAGTTGGGGGCTCAACAACCAACCATTGGTGTCATGGAGTAGGGCCAGGTCTCCTGTCACCAGAATGCTGGGTTGATTGCCATGGGCAATACCCAGAGCGGTAGACAGGGTACCGTCGATGCCATTAGCCCCTCGATTGAAGTAAGGATGAATTTCTCGATTCCCCGGTCGCCAGAACCACTCCATGTCTCGGATGGGGGTGCTGTTGGCAATAAAGAGGGGAGTGCGCTGGGGCAAAATTTGGGATAAGAGCCAGGGCAGTTTAGGCTCTCGCTGGATTGTGAGATTTTGCATGGCAGCATCAATGGTAGCTCCGGTTTGCTGCTCAAGCTGCTTCCATTGCTGGCAGTAAGTTGGATCTGGGCTTGTTTGTGGGGGAAGTTGCTCAGCTAGGGCGGTTAAGTCGCACTGTAAATGCTGGGTCGGACCGTGGAGTGGGTCGAAGTTTCCGGGGCGATCGCTCACAATCCATTGAGGACAGTCCAGGCTTACGAGCCATTGGCGCAGGACTTTACTGGTTGGCAATTCGCCCAGGCGTAGGACGGTCTTCGGTTTAAGGGACTGTTGATGGTGGTCCTGGCGCAGGATGAGGTCGTAGTGACAGATGAGTCCTGGGAGTTGAGCGTTTAAGTTGCGGAGTGGATTGAGGGCATCACTGAGAATGGGCCAGCCCAGTTTTTGAGAGAGTGTCGCGATGGCAGAACCATAGGCTGTGACGTCTTCTGGTTGGGCCAGGCCCACAATAATGATCCCCTGATGGATGTTCTGCCATGAAGGGATTTCGCTAAGACCTAACAAATGGGGAACAGGCTGCGGCTTGAGATGATGAAAGAACTTGGCAGCATCAAAGGTTTGAGCCATTGCCTGCACCGCTGGATCGAGCAGAGGGGCTAAGGGCTCCCGCAGTGGAATGTTGAGATGGACCGGGCCAGATTGGTTGCTGTGGGTTTGTGTCCAGGCAAACTGGAGCGTTTGTCGCAGGTAGGCTAGAGCTTCTAAATCTGGATGGGGGAGTCTGAGTTCAGCTTGCCAAGTTGGATATTGACCGAAGAGCTTGACTTGGTCGATGGCTTGACCGGCATGGCAATGGCGCAGTTCTGGAGGGCGGTCGGCGGTTAAAACAAGGAGTGGGACCTGACTCTCTCGGGCTTCAATGATTGCAGGATAAAAGTTTGCTCCTGCTGTGCCTGATGTGCAGACAAGAACGGTGGCTCGATGATGTTGTCTGGCTAGGCCTAAGGCAAAGAAGCTTGCAGAGCGCTCATCTAGGACAGGAATTGCTTCAATACCAGGATGTTGAGCGAAGGCGATCGTCAGTGGCGCACTGCGAGAGCCAGGGCAAATCACGGCCTGACGTAGCCCCAGCCGATAAAGGCTCTCAACCAAGATTGATGCCCAAAGCTGATTGACGTTGCGGAAATCTAGGCAAAAATCTGGGTTGATGGCCGAGGGCATGGGCGATCTCGAAGGCGCAATGGAAACAGCATCAGGGCACAGAAGCTCAGCTGCCAAGATATGCTCATTGAGAGAACAAAGCAATTAGCGACTGACGGATTTATGGCCCAAGAACCTTCCCAGCCAGACTCTGCAACGACGGAAGCGGCCCAGAAATCAAAAAATACCATTCCCTCGCCGCCTGATAATGGAGCAGCTGCCAGCCTCTGGCGCCGTCTTTGGCAAGGACAACGGGAAAATCTTGTTTTGCTAGGCATTGCACTGAGTCTTGCCTTGGCCATTCGTATGTTTGTGGCGGAGCCTCGCTTTATTCCTTCGGATTCAATGGTGCCGACTTTGGAAGTGGGCGATCGCCTGGTTGTAGAAAAAGTCTCCTTCCGCTTTCGTCAGCCCCAGCGTGGTGAAGTTGTCATCTTTGAGCCGCCTCGTCAGCTCCAGGTGTTGGGCTATGGCAATGGTCAAGTATTCATCAAACGAGTGATTGGCCAACCGGGCCAGGAAGTGACGGTGCAAGATGGCAGCGTCTTCGTTGATGGTGAAGCTCTATTGGAGCCTTATATCGCAGAACCCCCAGCCTATGACTGGGGGCCCTATCGAGTCCCGGAGGATGCACTGCTGGTGATGGGAGATAACCGCAACAACAGCAATGACTCTCACATTTGGGGGTTTCTGCCCCAGCAAAATCTGCGAGGGCGAGCGCTATTCCGTTTTTGGCCTCTAAACCGTGCCGGATGGGTTTAGCACTCTCACAATTGTCTGAACCTAGGCTGCATTGGCCCGATACCATTCAACCGTGCGCTTGAGACCCTCACGGAATTCCATATTGGCCTTAAATCCAAAATAGTCCTCTGCACGCTGGGTATCTAGGCAGCGACGGGGCTGACCGTTGGGCTTATCAGTTTCCCAAACAAGTTCGCCTTCATAGCCCATGACCTCGCAGATCGTGGTGACGAGTTCCTTGATGGAGATTTCGCGATTGGTGCCGAGGTTGACAGGCTCATCACCACTGTAGCTTTGGGCTGCCATGACGATGCCACGGGCTGCGTCTTCGGAGTAGAGGAATTCGCGAGTAGGGCTACCGTCACCCCAAACGGGGATTTGGCGATCGCCTCGTTCCTGCGCCTCATGAACCTTGCGAATCAAGGCAGGAATGACGTGGGAGCTGCTGGGATCGAAGTTATCTTCAGGTCCATAGAGGTTCACTGGCAGCAGATAAACTCCATCAAAGCCATACTGCTGGCGATAGGCCTGAAGCTGTACCAGTAAGGCTTTCTTGGCAATGCCATAGGGGGCATTGGTTTCCTCTGGATAGCCACTCCACAGATCGGCTTCTTTGAAAGGTACTGGCGTGAACTTGGGATATGCACAAATCGTGCCGACACAAACAAACTTCTCTACCCCTGCCTCATAGGCACTGTGAATCAGTTGGGTACCCATCATTAAGTTGTCATAGAACAACTCGGCAGGTTTCTCGCGGTTGAGACCAATGCCGCCCACATGGGCTGCCAGGTGGATCACAATATCTTGCTGATCCACAGCATCTTGACAGATGCTGAGCTTGCGTAGGTCTGCCTCTTGAGAGCGGGGAATCGTGATTTTGCTCGGTTGTGCCCCTGCTTCACAGAGTTGTCGCACAACCTGTTTGCCGAGAAAACCGTTGCCGCCCGTCACAAGAATGCGTTTGGTTGCCAGCTCCATTGACGGTTTGCCAGTCGTAGTGGGTTGGGATATAGAAGATTGTTTGATTGTGCCGAGGTCCAATACCGCTGCCATGGTTATGTGAATTAGGGTGGGTGGTCAGTAGGACAAGCTAGAGACACCCTAGTTCTAGGGTAATGCCAATGCTCCTAAACTCTTTAGAGTTCAAGGACTGGTGATACTGACGGCTATCGTTCGGGGGCTAAAACAAAACCGCAGGGGGCCTGTCATAAGACTAGGTTGCCCCTACGGTGATGGGGAAGCTACGTCAGCAAACGTCCTTCCTCAGAGGATATATAGCGAATCGTAAGCTATGGGTTAGATTGCACCAGTTGCGATGCGATCGCGAATCACTGCTGCATCTTTAACTAAGCCACCGGGAGACTCCAGACCCAGAGCTTGAAGATCTGCGTCAACCATCTTTTGAACCAGCTCCTTGAAGGTCACGCTGGGCTTCCAATTGAGTTTGGTCTGTGCCTTTGCAGGAGCACCGATGAGTAGGTCTACTTCCGTAGGGCGGAGGTAACGTTCGTCGAAGGCAACGTACTTATTCCAATCTAAGTTGACGTGACCAAAGGCAACTTCCAGAAACTCCTTAACAGAGTGGGTTTCACCTGTTGCTACGACGTAGTCATCAGCCTTCTCTTGCTGAAGCATCAGCCACATCGCTTCGACGTAGTCCTTGGCGTAGCCCCAGTCGCGCTTGGCATCTAGGTTGCCCATGTAGATCTTGTCCTGAGTGCCTGCAACGATGCGGGCGACTGCACGGGTGATCTTGCGGGTCACAAAGGTCTCGCCACGGCGGGGAGACTCGTGATTAAACAAGATGCCGTTACAGGCGAACAAGTCATAGGACTCGCGGTAGTTAACGGTCTGCCAGTGAGCGAAGACCTTGGCGCAAGCGTAGGGGCTGCGGGGATAGAAGGGAGTTTCCTCGGACTGAGGAACTGCCTTGACCTTGCCGAACATCTCAGAGGAGCCCGCTTGGTAGAAACGCACCTCATTGCCAGTGCGCTGCTGGTAGTCGCGAATTGCTTCTAGGATGCGCAGGGCTCCCATGCCAACACAATCAGAGGTGTATTCAGGAGAATCGAAGCTCACGCGTACATGAGATTGAGCACCCAAGTTGTAGATTTCGTGAGGCTTCACATCTTCAATGATGCGGCGGATGGTGGTGCCATCAGTGAGGTCGCCGTAATGCAAGAAGAGGCTTGCACCTTCTTTGTGAGGGTCGACATAAATGTGGTCGATGCGATCAGTGTTGAAGGTGGAGGTGCGGCGGATAATGCCGTGCACTTCGTAGCCTTTCTCTAGGAGTAGTTCGCTGATGTAGGAACCGTCTTGACCCGTGATCCCTGTCACTAGGGCGCGCTTCTTCTCGGTCATGCTTGCCTCTTCTCTAAATTCGAAATGTTCAGTATGAAAATTCTGATGGGGCAACACCATGGCTCGAATCGCTCCACAAGTCTTGCTTCTTGACTCTTACAAGTCAGAGTGAAACCTCACTTAGGCGATCGCGATTGTGGCAGAAGTCCTCACCCTTAAATATTGCCCAAAAAATTAAGTTGCAATCGGTTTAGCAAGGTGAACTTAGAATTTTCAGTAGCTACAACATAAAAATACACTGCTACTGTACGTGCTCCCCGACTAGTAGGCTCCGTTGTTGCTGGGTAAGAGGACCACGCCGATGGTTCTCACTATGATCCATAGATCGAGTTGAAAGGTTCGACA
>CALLPZ010000057.1 GCA_938015405.1 uncultured Pseudanabaenaceae cyanobacterium | reverse complement strand
GATCGCAGCTCTTTGCACCACATCTCGCCCCGGAATTAACTGGGTGCGATAGGGCTCATGGATACGATCCTGAAGTGCTGCCTTGAGCCAGTCCGCACGACCAGTGTCCAAAGCACGCACCAACAATCCCAAGTGGGAGCTATTGAAGATGGCATCAGCACGGCTATAGCTTTCGGGCAGGACCTGGCGAGCCTTTTCCGTTGAGAGGGTGAAATCAGGAATAGCAAGGACCGGGCAGATGCTCTGATGCCAAGGCAGTTCACAAATTTCCCAATCCTGCTCAATCCCACTGGCCGCCAAGCGACAGCCCCCCATGAGGGCAGGGACAACGTTGTCTGGGTGGCCTTCAATTTCAGTAGCTAGGGCAGCGATCGCCGCTCGACTCAGAGGCTCCCCCGCCAATGCATTGGCTCCCACCAAGCCACCCACGATGGCCGTTGCAGAACTGCCCAGCCCTCGTGACAGCGGAATCGCAGCATCAATTTCTATGCGCACCGGCGGAACGGGCTGCTGGAGATGGGCAAACAGCTTACTGAAAGATTGATAGACAAAATTTGTCTCATCGGTGGTGAGCTTGTCTGCCCCTTCGCCCCTCGCCAAGATTTGTAATGCTTCCCCATCCGCTAAGCGAGTGAAGCGGAAATCGTTATGCAGGGTCCAAGCAGCACCGAGACAGTCAAAGCCAGGACCCAGGTTTGCAGTGGTGGCAGGAACGGAGACTTGGATAGTAGACACAGCAGCAGAACTATAGAGGGAGTTGAACAGACAAAGGAGAGCGCCCTGTCATCAAGGCGTAGAGGCTCAGGTACATAGACTTTGCTGCAGTCTCGGCTCCTAGTCCCTTCAATTATCCCAAGAAATGTAGCGCGGCTGAATGATGCCTTGATACCGCATTGCAATTTTCTTTTCGCGCTTCCCTTGACTCTCCCCTTGGGGAAGACGCTGTACTGATCGATGTAGACACTTTGCAGCTCACTCCAGACCCAGCTCAGCGGAGACTCCCATGCTCAAAATTGGCGACTTTTCAAAACTGAGCTATGTCTCGATCAAGGCACTGCGACTCTACGACCAAAAGGGTCTCCTCAAACCGGCCAAGATTGATAACGCCAACGGATATCGCTACTACGCCGCGAGTCAGCTGTCGCGTTTGAATCGCATCTTGGCACTCAAAGATCTGGGCTTTTCCTTGGAGCAAATTAAAACACTCCTGGCAGAGCAAGTCTCCCTCGAGAATCTCCAAGGCATGCTGCGGCTCAAGCAAGATGAGCTGCATCGACAGCTCAAACAAGAACAAGCTCGCCTTGTTCGGGTGGAGGCCCGTCTTCAACAAATCCAACAGGAGGGCACCATGCCGACCTACGACGTTGTACTCAAACCCATCGCACCGCTGCGCGTTGCATCCATTCGCGAGACCTTGCCCACTTACCCTGAGGTGGGGCGTCTCTATGGCGAACTAGGCGAATATCTGGCTCAGCAGGGCAAAGCGGAACGCCCCTGCATGACCATTTGGCATGACGAGGGCTACCAAGAGAGCGATGTGGATAGCGAAGCCACTTTCATTCTTCAAGGGGATGAAACGGTTAAAGAGAGCAATCGCGTTCAGATCCAAACCCTACCGGCCTACGACCAAGCAGCCTGCATCATTTATCAAGGCAGCTACCGCCAAATGCCTGCCGCCTATCAGTTCCTCATTCAGTGGATTGAAGCCAATCAAATGGAGATCATCGGCCCCAACCGTGAGTTCTACATAGAAGGGGGTGAAGAGCAGGACAACGAATCCTATGTCACAGAGATTCAGTTCCCAGTGATCAAACCCTAACGAGATGGGTCGGGCGTTCCTAAACTCCCACGAAGCTGGAGCGGTTAAGCTCCAGCTTTAGGTTGTCTACTCGCAAAAGCATCAGACACCCAAGGCTTCCTGAAATACCACTGCATTTCCGCTCCCAGGGTCGCAGAGACATGATGCTCGCGTCCTTCTAGGAGCGCCCAGATCAGCCAAAGCTGTCAGATCGCAAAGCTGAAAATTGAAATGTAAAGAACTAAGACGTTATTTTTTCGCTAGGATTTAGGCCAGTCAAAACAGCCCATTGCGAGATGCAGTCCTTGGCATATTGCATAGCTCTCGCAAACAGACCCTATCTATCGGAAGTAGACCAGGGCGATCGCACTCGCAATCAGTACTCTCTATTCCGAGATTCCACTGAAATCCGCGAATTCTTTTCTCCCAAAGGATTTCAAGGCGATGTCCACGATGTATTTTTTCGGTGAAACCACTAGGCAAATCCGCAGATCATCGTAAGGATCGCCTATCGTCTACCCAAGCACTGAATCACTACGCAGTGCATCTACAGATTCCTCAGGGTCGGATCAGATGGCAGACATGGCAGCAACTTCTCTTCAGAAAAACTTGATTGTGAATCGTCCTCCCATTGGTCTGCTCCAAAGCGATGTGGAGGCCTGGAACCGTTGGCGCAGCAGCAACTTCCACCGGCACCCCAATCTCGACAACATCGATCTAGCTAGCCAAGATCTGACAGAAGCGAACCTCAGTAGCTTGGAACTGAAGCTTTCCAGCCTCTGCGAAGCGGAACTGAAGGATGCCGATCTGTCGGAGTCATCCCTGTATACGGCTAATCTTCAGGGGGCTCACCTCGAATCCGCCAGTCTCAAAGCATCAGATCTGCGCGAGGCCAATTTCAGCCTGGCAGATATGCACTCGGCGAACCTCAAGCAGGCTGACCTCCACACGGCTGACCTCTACACGGCCAATCTGAAAGAGGCCAATCTCCAGCAAGCCAACCTCTCCAACGCTGACTTAGCCGAAGCAGAACTCACCCTGGCAGACCTGAGTGGCGCCAATTTAGTGGGAGCCCTGATGCGTCAGGCCATGATGTATAGCATCAACCTCACGGCAGCGAACTTACAGGACGCCAATCTGCAGCAAGCAGACATGCGCGAGTCCATCCTCAATGGTGCCCAGCTACAGCGAACCAACCTGGGCGAAGCCAATCTCGATCAAGCAACCCTCGCTCGCGTCGACCTCAGTTTTGCCAACTTCTCGGGTGCCAGCCTACGCGACAGCATGTTGCGAGATACCAAAGGACAAACGGCCAACTTTCAGAATGCTGACCTGACACGCACCGACCTGAGTGGAGCCGACCTCTACGGAGCCAACTTTAGTCGCGCCATCATGGAAGAAGCGATGCTCCATGAGTCAGACCTCAGTGGGGGCTGCCTCTACGCCGCCAACTTAGAAAGTGCGCGCCTTTACCGGGCAGTCTTACAGCAATCGGACCTGAGCCAGTGCAACCTTAAGGGTGCAAACTTAGTCCGGGCCAACCTACAGGAGAGCATCCTCAGAGGAGCCACGCTGCGCTATGTCAACGGCTATGGCGCGAATTTCCGCCATACCGATCTCCGCAATAGCCAACTGCAAAGCTCCATCCTCTACGCTGCAGATCTGGACCATGCCAATCTCCAAGGTGCAATCCTCACGGATGCCAATCTTCGAGGAGCCAATCTTCAGGGGGCTAATCTTCAGGGAGCCGACCTACGGGGCGCAGATTTGAAATACGCCGATTTACGGGACGCCAACCTAACAGACGCTGACCTGCGGGGAAGCAACCTAGACGACATCAAAGTTGCCGAGGAAAGTTTGAGCCATGCAATTTTGGACTAGAAGGCAGCCTCTATCTCGAATGCGACAAATGCCGTAATCTTGTCCATTCAATCGACTTAGGTGGGAAATTATAACCACCGAGGAAATTCCGAATTCTGTATGACAAAGGTCCCCGGAATCGGATTTTTCGCCCTAGGATAGAAAGAACGTAGGGGAATAGCCCTGCTATTTTGTGAACTGGCAATGTCCATCTGACTATCAGGTATTCAGCTCTACTCCAAAGGAAAGTTCTAGCCGATGAAGGCACAGCAATCCATTCTTGAACAAGCCCAACAGGGAAATGCAGTCGCCATTGGCAGCCTGATGCAGGCTCCATTGAGTGCCAAAGGCATTACGGTGAACACCCATATCAAGAATGGTTGCCTGCAGGTCAACTTGGTGGCTGATACTTGCCCACCCAAAAATGCCTCACTGTCCTTTATCCGCAACGGCATGGCTCACCTGAATCCTGCGGGGATTCGTGCAGTGCGAATTGATGGGTATCAAACCGGCTCTTCAACACCGAGTTGGATTTCTCGGATCAATATGACCGGCGCAGATAGCCGTGAGATGCAGCAGGTAAGCGATCGCAA
>CALLPZ010000056.1 GCA_938015405.1 uncultured Pseudanabaenaceae cyanobacterium | reverse complement strand
AGGTCCGCCTCGGATTCAACGCTATAGCTCCAAACCCGTTCATTGGGAAGCCGTTCAATCAGCTTGCGACCATAGGCATCGTCCTGGTTGAGGATTGCTCTCCCATCAAGGTAGGTATCGCTGAACATTAGCGCCTTAGCCTCGAAGTAGTCCTCCATCGTGGGGTGGTAGTCCAAATGGTCTTGCGTCAGATTCGTGAACACTGCTGCCTCAAAGCGGCAGCCCAGGGCACGACGCTGTTCCAAAGCATGGGAGCTGACTTCCATGACCGTATGGCTACAATCTGCCGCCGCTGCCGCCGCTAAGGTCTTTTGTAGGTCTGCGGCGAAGGGAGTGGTGTGGGCGGCGGTGTGGTGATAGCCGGGCCAACGGGCGTAGAGGGTGCCCAGCATGGCTGTTTTGCGCTGGGATTCGTTGAGCCAAAATTCGATTAGGTGAGTTGTTGTCGTTTTGCCATTGGTACCGGTGAGGCCTACCATCTGCATCTTTTGCACAGGGTGGTCGTAGAAGGCTTCCGCTAGCTGAGCGCAGACTTCGATGATGTCTGTGGCGGTGATAAAGCAAGGGCTTGCTTCGGCAGGGGCAGGCTTGTCTGCTAAGGCTTGGGGAGAAATAACGGCTGCGATCGCGCCCTGTTCGACAGCCCCTGGCCAAAAAGTGCCTCCATCTACCCGAGTGCCGGGCATACCAATGAAGAGTTCGCCGGGCTGGATGGCCTTGGAGTTAGTGCTGATGCCGGTCACAGTTTGCTCAAGGGCTGGATGCTCAGCATCAAACTGTAGATTTGGAACCTGGGTCAGCAGCGATCGCAATTTCATAGCCAAGAAGCCTCCGATGGAGGAATAGGGAAGAGGGCAGGGGAACTAGGCCTTCGCTTCGGCTTGGGAAAGAGATGACTAAAGAGATAGCTTTGGAGGCATCACTTCCCAACACGGGGCATGGGCAGAGCCTAAACGACAGTCTGGCTCTGTGCAATACGTGCCATACACCGGATTCAGACCAGGATTTGGCAATTCTACTGGCAATGGGTTTTCAGTAATTGTTCCAGGCGCACCACAGAGGCTCTGGGTGATAGGCGAGGAAGCTCTTGGGCACCTGTGGGGGAAAGCCAGCACAGGACTGGAATTTCGTATTGGTAGGCCTCAAACCAGGCTTCTTGGGTTGTGATGTCCCGCACTTCTAGCTCGAAGTCTAGGGCGGTGACCTGGGCCAGTTTTTCCATCAGGCCTTCGCAGAGATGACAACCTGGCTTGCTGTAGAGGATGAGCTGCATCAGTTTTCCACTCTATGTATTGTCTTTGGGAGAAGATGTTGAACAGTTGGCTTGTCTGGGATTGAAGCATTCTGGAGTTGCTTTTGCTCAACTCCCAGGGGCTGCCTGTTGCCCTGCTGCCTTGTCTCTGGCTCAACCGACCATCAAGTTTTTGGGATACTCATTTTTAAGAGTAAATAGCTGCATCAATTACCGTTGTAATCAATTCATCCTCGATGGGCACAATACTCCATAGGAGCATAAATTCCACGACGCCCCGACGGGCCATCGTCTAGCGCTGCACCAGAGAGAAAAATCATGGCCGCTCAAAAAGTTTTAATCATCGACGATAGTAAGCTAATGCGCTTGCAGGTGAGAGAAATGCTCCCTGGCAACATGGAAATTGTTGAAGCAGTTGACGGTGCGGATGGGTTTGAGAAAATCCACCAGGAAAAGCCTAGCCTGATCATCATGGACTGTTTTATGCCCAAGATGAATGGCTGGCAAGTCGTCCATAAGATGCTGTCTTACCCTGAGCTCCAGCGCATTCCCATTGTGCTGATGTCGGGCCGGGAAGAGGATGTTCAAGAGAATGCGGGCGATCTGTTCGAATATTTCGAATTCCTCGCAAAGCCCTTTGATAAGGCCAAGTTGATTTCGTCCATCAAGGTCTCTTTGACCAAGGCCAAGCAGCGCCGTGTCCCCCCTCCTGCTCCGGTGGATACAACGGAAACTGCGACCATGGCAGCTAATGTTGCCCTGGATGCCACCACGTTGCTGCAGAAGCTCCAGAGTGAAGTTCAGGATCTGCGTCAGCAAAATGCCGACATGCGCGCTGAAATGAAGCAGATGAAACAGCAGATGGTGCAAATTACCAAGCTGGTTAAGCAGAACCTCAGCCGTGTCTAGTCATTCGGGGGCCTGTAGCGGAATAGAACCGATGGAATAATTCTGCTGTAATCCTTTGATCTCAAGCCTCTTGCCCGTTTCGCAAGGGGCTTTTTCGCTTGGGCTAAATCTTGAGAAACTCCTGTGTCATGTAGGGGGACTCTTTGCTATAGTTAACGACTGGGAAGATTATATTGAGGATGACTTATGTCACGATTTAGAGGCCCACGCCTCAAGGTTACCCGCCGCCTCGGGGACCTACCTGGCCTGACCCGTAAAACCGCTCGCCGGGCCTATCCACCTGGACAGCATGGTCAAGGTCGCCGCAAGCGTTCTGAGTACGCTGTGCGTTTGGAAGAGAAGCAAAAGCTTCGCTTCAACTATGGCGTCACCGAGCGTCAACTCATTCGTTACGTTAAGAAAGCTCGTCGCGTCCAAGGTTCTACCGGTCAGGTGCTGTTGCAACTGCTGGAAATGCGTTTGGACAACACCATCTTTCGTCTGGGTATGGCACCCACGATTCCTGCTGCTCGTCAGTTGGTGAATCACGGTCACGTCACGATTAACGGCCGAGTGCTCGATATTCCGAGCTACCAAATTCGCCCGGGTGATGTGATTAGCGTCCGCGATCGCGACGCATCTAAGAAGCTAGTGGAAGCCAACCTGGAGTATCCCGGTTTGGCTAACTTGCCCAACCACTTGGAGTTTGACAAGGCTAAATTGACAGCCAAGGTCAACGGCACCATTGATCGTGAGTGGGTCGCACTTAACGTCAATGAGCTACTCGTGGTCGAGTACTACTCCCGTAAGGTCTAGCTCTTATCTTCCCAAATCCGTCAATATATCGATCCTCTGCTTGCGCGGCTGCTAGCAGAGGATTTTTTTGTTCCAGGGGGAATGGCAAGGGGGCTCAGATGAGCCTGACTTAACCCATCGATAATGACTGGAAATGTGTCCTAGATATCATTTTCTACAGGTAGATGGAAAGGACGTTTAGGCCTTGGCTGAAGTTCCAACATTTCGAGAATTTCGGTTGATTTTGGCCAGAATTTATATCTTCTGAGGAGAATATAGGATGGCGATAAAGTTCTGCCTAGAGTTGCCGCCTCTTATTCTTTTGGAGATACTATTTATACGTCGGGTGCGCAGTAGACGCACGGAACGACACCTATGTTGAATCGCCTTATTGGTTTTGCTCTATCAGCCTGTCGGGGTCGCTTAAGCGACAATACTCGGCAGGCTAATTTTTTGCTTGGGGGCGCTGGCTTACCCGCCGATTTGAGACATCGTTTTGCCGTAACCCATGGTGGTGCCGGACTCCCGCTCCTTGTAATTAATCTCGGGTTTGAGCTGGAGGAGTGTTTGAACCTGTTGGCGTAAAAGCTTGGGGTCAATGCCTTCGCGTAGCCCTGTCTTTAGGTCTATTTGCCCCGTTTCATTGAGCAGGCAGGGTCGCAACCAGCCATCGGCAGATAGGCGCATACGGTTGCAGCGATCGCAAAAGCATTCTGACATTTGGCTAATGAATCCCACGGTCCCTTGGGCGCCTGGAATTTGAAAGACATCAGCTGGGCCATTGCCTTGGACTGCTCCTTCGGCTAGGCCCCAGCGATCGCGAATGCGCTGCCGAATCTCCTCCGATGGAACCCAGCCGCGATCGCCAAACAGGGCATCGTTGCCAATCGGCATGAATTCGATAAATCGCACATGCCAGGCACGGTCAATACTGAGAGCTGCTAGATCCAATAACTCGCTGTCGTTTACACCGGGGATAACGACGACATTGAGCTTGAGTGGATTGAATCCTAGTTCATGGGCAATTTGGATGCCTTGCCAGACCTGCTGCCACCGAGAGCGACCTTTGGTTCCGGCAAGGCTGTCAAAAGTCTCAGCATTTAAAGAATCTAAGCTGATATTGATGCGTCGTAGGCCGGCGTTGTAGAGAGCTCTCGCTTGCTGGGCTAGGAGGAAACCATTGGTGGTGAGGGAGATGTCTTGGGTGGCTGGCAGAGCTGCAATACGGGCAATGAGGTTGGATAGGTTGGGGCGTAGGAGCGGCTCACCGCCCGTGAGGCGGAAGCGGGTAAACCCTAGAGGGATAAAGACTTCTCGTAGCAATAGGAGCAGTTCATCATCTTGAAGTAGAGAAGACTTCAGTAGATAATCCAGCTCTGCTCCTTCGGGCATGCAGTATTGGCAGCGGAAATTACAGCGATCAATCAGACTAATGCGAAGGTAGTCGACGATGTTTGTGGGAGGCATGGTTTTCTACCCGGCTCGGCTGAGTTGAACAGGGATGGTGATTCGGCGGATTGTCTGGCGCTGTTGTAGGGGGAAATCTGCCGCAGAGTCAGAGCTCATGAAGACCGGATGCATTGCGTCGGTTTGGGTGAGGCTTCCAAAACCTGACAGGGCTAAAGTATTGAACCAGGTTGGCTTTAAGTCTGTAACCTAGCCTGCAGAATGCCAACAACGACTGAATTTGATTCTTAACCCTAAGGTTAACGAAATTCCTATCCCCAGTGCATCCATTTCCCTTGGATGGATGCCTAAACCTTTACTGTGAGCTGTTAGGGAAGCTGGGTAAGTCCAGAGAGGAAGGATGGGCAGGCTGGACTGATGAAGCGTTGCTACTATCCACTGCTCTGTGAATCGTGGATTCCTCAGGTGAGATGGATTCTGAATCAACGGTCTCCTCTGGATTATGAAAGAGCGGTGCTAGCAATTCCATGAGCTCTGGGGGGACAGATTCAGCCTGGGCTGCCCATTGGGCAATCTCCCGCAGGGTCTGCTCTTGGGCTTGGGCCTGACGACGCCATTGGGTCGATTGATGTTGGGATTGGCGCAGCTCTTCTCCCAGGCGCAGGAGTTGGCCGGTCATTTGGGTGGTTTCTTGCTCTAGCTGCAGTTGGCGATCGCGTGCTTTGCTACGACCCTGGCGATCGCGATCCCCCTCTTCTCGTAGCTGTTTACGCAACTGTAATTGATGAGAGAAGCGAGTTTCCAGCTCTGCCACTTCGGCCTGGGCTTTGCTTAGCTCTGCTTGCATTGCCACCAGGCCTTGAGCTTGGGCAGCGGTTATTTTCTGCTGCTCATGCATCGTGTCATCGGCCAGTTCTAGCTGCGCTTCGACCTCTGCCTGGCGTTGGCGCCGTTCCAATATCTCAGTCTGGAGGCGTTC
>CALLPZ010000055.1 GCA_938015405.1 uncultured Pseudanabaenaceae cyanobacterium | reverse complement strand
AGGCTGAGTTCTGCTCGTTCGTCAGCCTCAAAGCCTAGCGTTACGGTGGCTAGGCTGAGGATGGCTTCGGTGTCATTGGCGGTGGTGGGACGAATCATTAGGTGATGCGTTAATCAATAACACAACAGTTGTTATGACTTTGAACATAACAACTGTTGTAATAAGCTGTCAATGCAGCTTGTTGACGGTTTGGGGAGCAGATTTAGATGGGGTTTGACGATCGCCGAGCAGAAGTAATCCAGGCCGCTTGGCGCGTAATTGCCCGGGAGGGCCTGGACCGAACGAGTATGCGGGCGATCGCCCAAGAGCTCGGCTCTTCCACTGGGGTGGTGACCCATTACTTTCGCAACAAGGAGGAGCTGACGCTGTTTGCCTTGGAGCAGGTGTTTGAGTTTGTGGTAGTGGAGATGCGAGCCTCTGCCGAGAAGTGGCAAGGCATGGAGCGGCTGGAGCAGATGCTGTTTTTGGCCTTACCGTTGGCCGTGAGCGATCGCGATGATTGGAAGGTGTGGGTGGCGTTTTTGGGCTATTCGATTGGACGCGATCGCCTCATTCAGGAGCACTGTAAGCGCTATGGCATTTTGCGAGACCTCATTGTCGAGACCTTGGCAGAACTGCAGGCTGAAGGGCTGATTCGGGCTGGGTTGGATTTGGCATTTGAGGCCAATGCCCTTATTGCTCTTGTCGATGGAATTAGTATGAGTGTGGTGATTAATCCTGAGCAGTTTTCTGCCTCGCAGCAGCAGGCGTTGGTGGTAAGGGCCGTTGATCCGTTGAGGGTGGGGTAATGGGCGTTACAGGCATTAAGTCAGGCTCCGCGGCCCAGCATGGCAGGCAAGTCAATTTCTTTAATGCAGGTGGCCCGTGATAGTGATAAGACACAGTCAATCACCTGGAGCAAATCGCTGAGGGGAATGGCATGGTCTGCGCTGAGATTGGCTGCCGCGAGGTCTGCAAGCACTTCCGGTGTGCCGACACTACCGGGGTTAATTAAGGTGATGCTGATCTGCTGCGATCGCAATTCCTCACGCAGTGCATGTACAACACTTCGCAAACCAAACTTTGATGCACTGTTGGCGACTTCTCGGGCTGGAAAGTTATCTCGACCTGAGAGTGAGCCCATGAAGACGATCTTAGGATTTTGGGAGCGACGTAGGGCTGGAAGTAATGCTCTGACTAAGCGGATGGGAGCGAGCAGGTTCACGGCAATGACGCGTTCAATGTCTTCGTTAGAACAGGTCTCAAAGTCGTATTGGGAGGTAAACGCATGGGTCTCCCAAGTACCACCCATATAGAGCAACGCATCGAGCTGATCCTCCCCAATGGCCTGTTGCACTGCTTCAATTTCAGAGCGTTGAGACAGGTCCGCAGCGACCCATTGCCCTGCAGGGGATGGAGTTCGAGAAATGGTGACTAGTTGACGGACTCGAGGTGTGAGATGTTCAGCAACTGCAAGACCAATGCCTCGACTTGCTCCTGCAACTAAAACAGTCTGATGAGTTTTTTCAACCATGGCCTATGCAACTTCCAGAGATAGACATTGCCCCAACTTTGTAACCCCTGAAAAATCAATGCCGAATTGTTCACGAAAATAGTCGCCGTGGAACGTTTGGTAGGGCTTGAATCCGATGGATTCGTAGGCTCTTCGCGCTCTGTCATTGCCGTTGATCACGGTGATGCCCACATGGGAGCGACCTTGATCTCGCCCTGACTGCAGCAGGGACTGCAATAACGTTTTGCCGATTCCCTGTCCCCTGGCCTCAGGTAAAACAGCGACACTTTCGATAATCCAAGGGGCGGGTGGATTGAGGAAGATTGGGCGAGGGGTATCGCTGAAAAACTGAGTATAACGATGCTGAAACGTTGATGTTGCCTGGGGAGACCAGTCGAGCGCTTGGGCAAGCTCATCCATCTTTGAGAGTTTTAGGGGTCGATAATCTACAAGGCTGGGTTCGTAGCCAGCTGCTGCGGCAACAGGCTTACCTGCCTTTTCCACCACTAAGAAATCCTCGACGTTACCCCAGTTACTGGCCCTCACTTTAAGGACTGCGGCTAAAAAGTCTAGTGCTGAAGTGGGACTCTCCTGCAGCATTTCATCCCAAAAGCTGTGGTTGTGAGGTGGAAGGGAGGCCTCGTAAATGATGCGAGCTAGAAAAGGAATGTCTGGGTCTGTGGCGGTTCGCGTGGTCAACATGGTGGTCACTTACCTTTAAGACATACAATCTGTATGTATCTAATGTGCGGCGACTGATTTGCTTTGTCAAGATACATACTGTCTGAATGTTAAAGATTCGTCATGGCCAAACTGACCAAAGCCCAGCAGACTCAACAGACCCGCCGCGCTATTTTGGATCGTGCCAGGCTGCTGTTCGCAGAGCAGGGCTTTGCGGCGACAGGAACTGAAGAAATGATTCAGGGGCTGGGGATTACGCGGGGGGCGTTGTATCACCAATTCAAAGGTAAGTCTGCTGTGTTTGAAGCCGTTGTGGGTGAAGCCTATCGAGAAATGACGGATCACATTAGCCAGCAGATACAACCCATTGAAGATCCTTGGGAGCAGCTGGTGGCAGGCTGCTTAGCCTTCTTGGAAGTGGCTCAGCGTGAAGACTTACGGCGGCTCATTTTTGTTGAAGCGCCTGCGGTGTTGCCCGCTGAGACCTTGGTTGAGTTTGACCAATATGGCTTTGGGCTATTGCAGGATTCGATCTATGGGTTAGTGGATGCTGGGCAGTTAGCCACGATTGATGCGGAGGGTTTTTCCCATTTGGTCAATGGGGCGCTGAATGAGTTAGTGGCTTGGGTGGCGCAGGGAGATGGAGCAGGGCGACTGGAAACGGCGCAGAAGTTGGTTGAGAATTTATTGACGCAGTATCGAGCTGAATAGGGCAATTCATTGCTGCTCTGTGGCACTTGGCTTGTGTACAAAGCAGTAGCCCTCTGAGTCATCGCTACACCCGCGAACCGCTAGCAGCTCATAAGGTCTAGCGTTCCTGACAGCTCTTGTCCCCGTTTAGTCAGCGAGTCCGTGACCTGTGGTGGAATCGATGGCGTCAACGACCGTGGCAACCCGAGTTACAAGTGCTACGTAAGTCGCTTTCATTTTCCAAGAAACTTGAGAATGCTGTGCAGGCTCAGGCATTAGCGTCAGGTGATGGAAGTGAGGAGATCTCCATGCCTTGAATTAGACCATCCCTAAAGGAATAGCAATGGCCGGTGTATCCGTCAGAAAGCACGGCTCCAGCCGGATCACGCACAACCTGATGTACCTTGACCAGAATCTGCCCATTTTCTTTTGGAATGAAGTCAACCGGCTCAACATGGGCACTAATCTCGCTTCCCTGCTCAATCCAATAGGCCTGAACGGCTTCTGGTCCGTGCACAAACCCGCCTTTAAAGGCTCTAGGCCAATGAACGTCAGGAGTCATAAGGGCGAGAACAGCATCGAGATCACCTGCATTGAAAGCCCTATAGGACGCTTGGAGCAGCTCAATTTCGGGCTGATTTGACATCATTTTTGACATAGCTAAGCAAAGAGATGAATAACATCTACGGTAGGCGTCGTCTCGGCCTGCTGTCTTATCCAATTCTGCTAAAGTTATCCCGATCCTGCTTGGATGACAGAGTTCTGATGGGGAAGGCCAGTCGTGAATCGTGCAGCTTCTACATTTGACTTAACAGACCAAGCAGACGCAGCGCGATTGTTGCCGCAGGCACCTCTATTGGATAGCTATGACGCAGGGTGGACAGGGCTGACCTTCGCCCACTATTGTCATCCGCCTCACGAGACGATAGAGCATTGCCTACAACAGCATTCGCTCGTTGTCATGGACGCCAAAAGCCGCTTTCGCGCAGAGCGGCGCTGGGATGGCAAGCTCAGGCATTACAACCATGGCAACGGCCTAGTCGATGTGATTCCTGCGTATTTAAATCATCAGACCAATTGGGCTCAAGAGGCTGAGTTCTCAGTCATTGCCCTTTGCCCAACGCTGCTGGATCGAGCCACTGAGGAGCCTGGATCATATGACTTGGAGCTGATTCCACAGGGGGCGATCGCGGACCCAGTCATCCAACAGCTCGCCCTCGCCCTCAAGCTAGAACTTCAGACGGGCTGCTGTTCGGGTCGGTTCTACGGCGAGGCATTGGGGACAGCGTTGGCGGCTCGCCTGGTGCAGAACTATGCCGTCCGCAAGCCCAAAGTAAAAGCCGGTAGCTTGTCTCGGTTGCAACTGGCGCAAGTGATGGATTACATGCAGGCGAACTTAGCAGAAGAGATCGCTATTGCGGACTTGGCGGCGCTGACTGGCATGAGCCAGTCGCACTTTAGTCGATGCTTCAAGCAGTCTGTGAAGGTTACGCCCTATCGGTATCTCATGGAGTGGCGGGTGGAACGGGCCAAGCAATTGCTGAGACAGCGCGACCTTGCGATCGCGACCATTGCCCTAGACTGCGGCTTTGCCAATCAAACCCATCTCACTAAAGTCTTCCGTCAGGTGACCGGGATTACGCCTAAAGCATATCGGGCACAATTGGCAAAATGAGCAAGGTCAGCGTAATGAATTGGGCCTGCATAAGCTGCACTATCCGCTCCAATACCATCGAAAAAGGCCAAAATTGATAAGCGGAGTCTGGGCAACCGATGGAATCAAATATGCTGACGCCTCCTTTCACAACTACTGCGCTGACTGCTGCCAGCACTCAACAGCTGAAAGCAAGTCTGCTGAAATCTGTGGAGGGCCGAGAAAGCGAGCGGCTTGCCAAGAAGGTCAAGTTTGCGAGTGAGGTGCTGATGCCGCTGTTCAATGAGCTAAGGACGCGCAATTCGACACCCAAACTTGAGCAACAAATCCCGCTTCTCAAAGGTGCTTGGTTCCCGGTGTGGTCCACAAATCCCTTCGAAGACATCATCCCGGGACGCGTTCATTCTGAGTCCTATCAGATCTTTGGCGATCGCGGCTATTATGCCAATCTCGCTCGCTATCGCCCCGGCAGAAAAACACTGCTCCTAGACTGGCTAACGAAACGGTTCTTGAGCTATGACTTTGCCGTCATCCAACGC
>CALLPZ010000054.1 GCA_938015405.1 uncultured Pseudanabaenaceae cyanobacterium | reverse complement strand
CCTTCGATCTTTGCACCCATCGCATTACAGAAATTCGCCAAGTCAATGACTTCGGGCTCCTGCGCTGCATTGTCAATGATGGTCTCTCCCTCAGCCAAGGTCGCTGCCATCATCAGCGTCTCAGTCGCACCCACACTGGGGCAATCCAAGTAAATCTTGGCTCCCTTGAGACGGTTGCTCTGGCCTGGAACGGAAGCTTTGACAATGCCATGTTCAATCAATACTGTTGCGCCCATGGCTCGCAAACCGCGTACATGGAGCTCCACCGGACGCGCACCGATGGCACAACCACCAGGAAGGGGGATATTTGCCACACCCAGGCGGGACAGCAAGGGGCCAATCGCAAAGAAGCTAGCCCGGAGCTTACTCACCAACTCATAGGGCGCCTCAGAATGGCCAATATCGCTGGCATTGGCCTTGAGGCGATCGCCATCTCGCTCAATCTTCACGCCTAGGGCAGTGAGGATTTTGACCATATTGTTGATGTCTGCCAGCTGCGGCACATTCGAGAGGTTGCAGTCTTCAGGACAGAGCAACATGCCTGCCATGATGACAAGCGCCGAATTCTTTGCGCCACTGATACGCACCTTACCGCTGAGCGGATGGCCTCCCTGAATTTTCAGAGCGGAACGATCAACGTTAGTACTGGTGGTAGCCTGAGCAGTTTTTTGAAGAGCGGGAGTAATGGTCCTGTCCTCCTAGAGGTGAGGGTTGCGGACTCAATCGAACGATGACCTAAGGATCGAAGATTGAGCCGAGGGCTGTTGCTTAAGAAATCCTATCCGCGAGAGAACTGTCAAGCGGGTAGAGATCAATTAAGGGTGGAGAACGGCAAAGGCTTAGAGCTCAAGGTCCATATTCATGTGATTAGGAACAAAGACGAGGAGCCAAAGCATTGCCACTTTCCGTAGCTATCGGCAGTGTTTAGGGACAACTTTAAGAGAAGTGGAGCTACAGCAACGCCTCACTCAAAGGTCAATGAAACCTACGACTGTTAAGTCATATGTAGATTAGAGTATCCCTAAAGTTATCGCCAATTTGGTTTCTTGTATGACCTAAAATTGACCCCATGTCATCCGTCAGTTCCCTGACTAATGGGAAGACGGTACAAATAACTTCAAAATACCTACGGGATTTCCCGGGTATATCTGAATCATCCAACATCCAGGAAATTGTCTGATACAAGGAGACTGGCAATGGTTTAACGGCCATTCTAAGCTGCTACCTACAAGTATTGGCGGAATTAATTGATGCCAGCAAAATGCTTAGAGTCGGAGTTGTAGGATCATCAGTAAGCCATTGGGCTATTGGTCCGTTTCTCCAGCAGATCCAATCAGCTCTATTTTTCTCTGCAGGAAAGCATTCCAAGGCTCATTGAGAGAAACTTGAAAGAGCCTGTTGACGAATTTCAACTATTGCTGAATCATTAGGAAGCGCTGTTGAATACAGCGGCAATTGAATATGCGGAACTGGCGGAATTGGTAGACGCGCTAGTTTCAGGTACTAGTGTCTTCACAGACTTCCGGGTTCAAGTCCCGGGTTCCGCATTCAAAGGTTTGAGTTTTAGACAGAGCCCACTTAACGAGTCGTTAAGTGGGCTCTGTCTTTAGGAATGGAGGTTGTTTTCAACATCAACCCGCCTATGCCGTTAGAGAGTCGATGAAATTATGGCTACTCCAGAAGATCGGATTCTGACAAGTCGTCAAAACCCCTTGGTGAAGCAGCTGCGGAAGCTACATCGAGCCAAGGAACGCAAGCGGCAGCAACTGATTTTGCTGGAAGGTACTAATCTTGCGGAAGCAGCGATTCAAGAATCCTATGCTCTGGAGACTGTTTGTTTTACTGATGCTTGGCGATCGCGCCATCCCCAGCTCTTTTTCCAGCTACAAGACAGTCCAACAAAACTGGTGGAAGTCAGTGATGAGGTGTTGGAGGCGATCGCCACGACCTCCAGCCCCGATGGAATTGTCGCCACCGCCCCCCGCAATCCTCCACAGACGCCTCAACTCCCCTGCTCATTGGGTATTGCGGTGGAAACGCTCCAGGATCCTGGCAACCTGGGCACCATCTTCCGCACGGCTGCTGCTACTAGCGTAGAAGGCCTATGGATGAACCGCGATACAGTCGGTTACGACCATCCCAAAGTATTGCGAGCCTCTGCAGGGCAATGGCTTCGCCTCCCTTTTACAGAAGTGGAGACCTTAGAAGAGACGGTCATTCAAGCCAAAGCTCAGGGAATGAAAGTCGTCGCCACATTGCCCAAAGCAACGCAAATGCACTGGGACTATGACTGGACTCAGCCCACATTGGTTCTGCTGGGGAATGAAGGAGCCGGACTTTCCCAGCCCCTGGCAGCCCTTGCAGATGAAGCCATTTCGATTCCTCTGGCTGAAGGGGTTGAGTCTCTGAATGCTGCGATTTCCCTAGCCGTGGTGCTCTACGAAGCCCAGCGACAACGCAGCTCATCATGATAATGGGAGCTGCTCCTCTAGGGAGTCTGCTCTGCAACTTCTCCAGGCTACTCAAAGGCTCAACGGGGTTTAAGATAGACCCTGGGCAATTCGGGCCAGGAGAGGCGACGTGAGCGATTTCAATTACGACCTAATTATTATTGGTGCAGGTGTGGGCGGCCATGGAGCAGCGCTCCACGCTGTGAGCTGTGGTCTCAAAACGGCCATCGTTGAAGCCGGAGACATGGGCGGCACTTGCGTGAACCGGGGCTGTATTCCCTCTAAGGCACTGCTGGCTGCATCGGGCAAAGTGCGAGAGCTTCAGGATGCTAAGCACCTCAATTCAATGGGTGTCAGCGTTGGTCCCGTTCAATTTGACCGAGCTGCCATCGCCGACCATGCCAATAAAGTCGTGACACAGCAGCGGGAAGGCCTGATTGGTAGCCTCAAGCGCCTGGGCGTGGACATCATCCAGGGCTGGGGTAGCGTCGCGGGCGTCCAAAAGGTCGCGATTAAAAGTGACAATGGCGAGCAGACGCTTACCGCCAAAGATATTTTGCTGGCGCCAGGTTCGAC
>CALLPZ010000053.1 GCA_938015405.1 uncultured Pseudanabaenaceae cyanobacterium | reverse complement strand
CTCCTAGTGGAAATGCCCGGCGAAGAACTGGGCTACGTCTTTGCGGTGCTGGGCGTCGGCTTCAGCATTTGGAGCCTACTCACCAGCTCCGTCACCCTGCCCTTCTGCTTACTCTTCACCTTGCTGGGCATTTTCCTCGCCACTCCCCAGGTCCTGCGCTTCGAACGCCGGGGCCACGACATCCGGTTTAGCCTCGGCAAGCAACTGGGGGGCTATCTCCTCCGCCTCGGTCGGCGCAATACCAGCGGCTGGGTCCACCAGGTGTTTCACACCGTGCAATCCCCCAAGCGAGCCCAGAATAATGGCAGCCTCCGTGGTTCCATGGGTCCGCAAAATCCTCAGGACGAGACAGCAACCAGCGAGCACCGCACCCGTTTGGGCCGTCTCCAAAGCAATCACCGCACCCTCGTCATCCAAACCCAACAGCGAGATATTCCCATCAACACCAGCCTCAGCTGGCAAGAAGGCACCTGGCTCGTAGATCAAATCTATGCCTGGTTCGATGGTAGATAGAACAACTACCCCACGCTAGCTCAGTCATCACGGCCACTCCATCCGGTCGTGAACAGAAGCCAGAAGAAAGACAACTCCCGATATTTCACGGTGTTTGCGCCTGGTTTTTCGCGGGCACCTTATAAAGAGGAGCACCACCCCTCAGGGCTGAGTCCCCTAGGGGGTGGTCGTGACCCCCAGTGCAACTTCTCGCTGGCGTGACCATCGCATCTATCGTGCTTGCTTTATGACTAGCGCCTCTACAGAGACGGTATATCCGCTTAATCCTGGCACCAATCCGCTGCAGCTCACAGGTATCATCCAACAGGTGATCCAGTCGGAGATTAACGGACGCCTCAATCTGGTGACCCAATCGGGCCAGCAGTGGGATCTGTATTTTCAGCTAGGCCGCATTGTCTGGGCCTCGGGCGGTGAGCACCGCTTTCGCCGCTGGCATCGAGTGCTACGGCAATTGGGCATTTCCCCTGCCAGCATTCAAATGCGCGAGAAAGTCCTCCCCCCCCAATGGGAGCACCTCGTCCTCAGCGTCTTACTCAAGCGCAACCGCCTCAAGCGCGAAGACGTTCAGCGGGCGATCGAAACCAACATTACCGAAGTCCTCTTTGATGTGCTGCAAGCCTCGGCCTACATTACTCAAATGGGCTGCAACATCAGTCAGCAAAACATCGACGATTCCCCGGTGACGGTCCTGGGCACGCCTGATGATTTCATGAGCCAAGCCCGCAATATGCTCAAAGCTTGGCAACTCGGGGGATTAGGCGACTACTCACCCAACTTTGCACCGGTGATTACCTCCCATGAGGTGTTGAAGAAACATGCCTCTCCCCAAATGTACGTCACCCTGGTCAGCGCCCTAACCGGCAAATCTGCCCTACGGGACATTGCCCTGATTAAGCGTCAGTCCCTCACGGACCTTGCCCTCTTCCTCCGTCCCTATGTGGAGAAGAACCTGCTGGCCTTTCAACCCATTGCGGACTTCCCCGCCCCGGTCCCCAAGTCATCCGGGGGCGATCGCCGAGGCAGCGATCGCCGAGATACAGCCGTGCCTAGCGATCGTCGCGAGAAACCTCCCAGCCCAGCAGCTCCCCCCCCGCCCAGCGGCTCAGAAGCCTGGAAAGAGGCGGGTACAAGTGCCCCTGGCGGGAACGCTGAGCCCACAGCAACCACCAACACCGGGCCACTCATCGTCTGCATCGACGACAGTCCCCAGGTGGGCTACATCCTCGAGCAAGTCCTCGTGCCACTGGGCTATCAAGTCTTGAGCATTCAGGACCCCATCCAGGCACTGTCCATCTTGATGCGTCGCAAACCAGACTTCATTTTCCTCGACCTGATCATGCCCGTGATCAATGGCTACGAGCTCTGTGGTCAAATCCGTCGCGTCTCCAGTCTCAAGGAAACTCCCATTGCAATTCTCACGGGCAATGACGGTGTGGTAGACCGAGTGCGAGCCAAGATGGTCGGTGCCAATGACTTCCTCGGCAAGCCCGTTGTCCCAGAGAAGGTTTTGGCTGTGCTGCAAAAACATGTGCAATATCAGCCCGCCCCCATGGCCGCGAGCGCAGTTGCTTAGGCGATCGCCCAGACTTGCCATCAGCGATTCAGTCATGCCTCAGCCAACGCTCTAGAGAGGAAGCATCAGCCTGGCGTTCTCCAAAGATCAAAGAACAGCACCAGACTGCGAAGCAAACATGGGCCAAACCGCCTCCTGGGACAACACATCTCAGCCCCACAGGGAGCATACCGCACCTAAATCGGCCGCCACGAATCACCAATTCGTACTTCCATGGATCACCTTTACGCAAACTGACCTCGGGATTACACGGTATTAGAACCCATTACGCCTTATTCTCGGCAGGGATTCAAACAACACTTAGGTATTGCAGATTGATCGCCCAGAAAGGATGCTGAACGATCCGGAGATTCCACGCCAATGGGCTGAGTCTCGGATCTTTTTCAACACAAATAAAGTACAAGTACGGATCAGATGATTAGCTTTTTCCCGAAGGCTTTGACCGGAAAAGGTTGAACTGAAGTTATTCCGGCTTTAGATCAAGAAATTGAGTTTTAGAGGCCATTCAAATCCGGAGTGAGTAGATTCTTAGGGCCTGCATCTGTTCAGGCAACTCTCTCACTCTTACCTCTAGACATCATGAAAGTTTCTCAAAAAATGGGCCTCAAAGCTATCTCTGCACTAGCTTTTGGTGCAATTGCAGTTCTCGCCGCAAGCAATCCTGCTCAAGCCTTTTCCTTCAAGATGACCTCTGGTATTGCAGGTCCCAATGGAGAGACCAATCAAGGCGCTTTTTCTGAGTTCTATGGTCTAGATGGAACCACCAACGTCGACTTTAACGATGGCATGCCCACGGAAGGCTTTGCCAGCTATTCTTTGACCGGTAGCAATGCAGGGACTCGCGCCAATCGCTGGGCACCCACTGGGGCAAATGGCGAAAAGAATGATTCTAACTATTTGACTGCATTCAAAGGCAGCAACGTCGTTATTGATCTCAAAGAGAACCTGAACTACTTCGGCATCAACTGGGGCGCTGCAGATGATGGCAACACCTTCTCTTTCTTCAAAGGTGACACCCTCGTGCAGTCTTATGACACCGCACGCATCATTGCTGAAGGTGGTTTTAGCCACAACTCTGACTTACACAACAATGAAGGCAATGGCTACGTTCACTTCTACTCCGAGTCTGCTTCTGAGCTCTTTGACCGTATTGTGATTTCCGAGGCCAATGGCGGCGGCTTCGAAACCGACAACCACTCCTTCCACAGTGGCGAAGGTGGCTTTACAGGCTTTGAGGTCGAAAGCCAAGCTGTACCTGAGCCTACGATGATGCTAGGTCTGCTAGGTATCATGGGCGGCACCATGGCTCGACGCAAGAAAGCAGCAGCATAGTGGCAAGCGGGCTAGAAACGAGAAAGTAAAGAGGCTAGGTAGGGGCAGGTCATCACTTGTCCCTACTGCATCCCTCGATCCAATCGCGGCAACGGTCTAACTCACATCACTTTGCCAATATTGATAGACCGATGCAGCCATGGTCGTCACCCCCATCAGTAAACATTGCTCATCCACATCAAACTTAGGATGGTGGAGAGGATAGTTCTCCCGATCCGTGAAGCCCACGCCGAGGCGAAACATCGTGCCTGGCGCATGGTCCAAATACACAGAAAAGTCCTCTGCGCCTAGGGAGGGTTCACGCAGGTTCTGGACGGCATGCTTACCAAAGCTCTCTTCCACAACAGATTGGACAATTTGAGTGAGGCGATCGTCATTTTGCACCGAGGGCACCAGCCGCTTGTACTTGAAGTGATACTTCGCTCCATGGGTTCGACAAATATCCGCCACCAATCCCTCGATCCAACCGGGAATATCCTTATAGGTTGAACGATGGAGGCAACGCACTGTTCCCGTCAGGGTCACCTGATCTGCAATCACATTAGAAGCCCGCCCTCCCTTGATCGTACCGAAGGTTAAAACCACGGGATGTAAGGGATTTTGAGTGCGGCTAATGGCCTGCTGCAACGTCGTGACGACCTGGGAGGCAATCCAAATGGCATCGATGGCTTCATGGGGGCGTGCACCATGGCCCGACTCCCCCGTAATCGTGATTTCAATATCATCAGCTGCAGCGGTCAAGGCACCGTAGCGAATGCCCACCTTGCCCGCAGGGATAGAGGGAAACACATGGAGTCCAAAGATCGAATCCACACCCGCCATGGCCCCATCGGTCACCATCCATTTGGCACCCTGGGCAATCTCCTCAGCAGGCTGAAACAAGAAGCGCACAGTTCCCGGCAGCTGTAAGCCCAGCTCCGCCAAAACCATGACCGTACCCAAGCCAACAGTTGTATGAACATCGTGACCACAGGCATGCATAATACCCTGCTGCCGCGAAGAAAAGGCCAGGCCCGTATGCTCCTCAATGGGTAAGGCATCCATATCTGCGCGTACCGCGAGCAGGCGCTTATCTTGGCCACTCCCCGGCAGCTCTGCTAGCAGGCCCGTTCGCCCAACTGATTCTTGGACATGGAGTCCGCAGGAAGACAGCACCCCAGCAATGTAAGCAGCAGTTTGATGCTCATTGCCGCTCAGCTCTGGATGGGCATGGATGTGGCGACGAATATCGATGAGGCGAGGGGATAACTTTTCGGCGATCGCCTTAATCTTGGCAAGCATAAGTGGTCAGAGACCCAGCAACTTTGGATATGTCCATAGAATATCGTGCTGGCCCCCCGCACATGGTGAATTCCCGGGGATGACCTACAGATTATGTCGGCAGATGTAACATCTCACCACCTGTTCCTCGACCCCCTGTACGGCTCAACTGGAGAACGAAAGATACTGAAGGTAAGCGATTTATATCTCTAACGGAAGTATTGTTCCGAGATTTTGAACCAGAGATTTCAGGGATCGCTGAAATCACCTCCAAGAGGTCACTCAGAAGAATTTCGCCCAGCCTAGGCATTTCCCCCGAAAACATCTCCAAACGCTTACCCGAAAGGAGTTCAGCCATGCCTCATCCGTACTGATGAGACATCTAGATATGACTAAAATTCAAGTGTTCTGGCTTAGTAAGCCACAGTCTAGGGCACAACAAAAATCCCAATTTCAGTTTCTTTATAAAAAATAAAATAGGCTCATTCAAGCAATTTATAAAGCGATATTAAAGTTATTATTCTCTATTCAATTTCTTCATCAAAAATTGACTTATAAGCTCCTTATTCACCCGGAAGTAATTCTGCTATGAGTTCCCTAATTTATAGAGAGCAACTACCGATATGGAATTTCTTTCGTGACAGATTCTCTCAAGCTTCTCCAGTTCAGCCACACTAGCGCAGATGACTGCGACTGTCCTGTAACTCAGGGCCAAAACCCTTATGGATTAGGCTCTGGAGAGATATCTCCCCAACTTCTCACTCCCACACCCACGCTAGATATTGGTGGGGATAGTGCAACCAACGCCACACCATTAGCCTTTGAAAAAGGCCTGGCAGTTGTAGAAGACTGGATCGGAGTGAATGGCGATCGCAGAGATTATTTCAGCTTTAGCCAGAGCCAGGCTGGAGCATTAGAAATTGTTCTGGATGGCTTGAGTGACAACGCCAATCTTCAGGTTTTTCGCTCCAATGGCGAGCGAGTTGGCGCCTCCTATCGCGGCGGAATCGAGCAAGATGTGATTACCGGAGATTTTGGAGTCGGTGATTACTACATCTCTCTATTCGGTAAAACCAGCGATGTAGAAACGAGCTATCGCCTGTC
>CALLPZ010000052.1 GCA_938015405.1 uncultured Pseudanabaenaceae cyanobacterium | reverse complement strand
GTCCCCAAAGCCTCCAAAGGATTCAGATTCTGACTTTCGCCCAACTGGGGCATGCGAGGGCGCATCAGCTGGCTGACAAGCTCGGGCTGAATGCTGTAACTGTGGCAATTCTGGAGAGCGAGGTGCAAAGCGCGATCGTCTATGTCAGGCAATTGCTCCGGTGAAATTTGATAGATCAGGCGAGCGATCGCCCCTTCTAAATCCTGCTTGGCGATCGCCTTCTCCAAAGCCAACTGGGGCCCGACTTCCTGGGAAACATCTCGCTTAATCGTCACAAAAGGCCGAACTGGCAAGGGCTGAAACTTAAATTCCGCCTGCCCCTGCGCCAACTCTATCCACACAAAGCCCTTATCTTCTTTTTCCTCGCTAAAATCCACCCGCTCAATACTGCCGGGATAAACCACGGGCGGCTTCTCGCACAGCACCTGATGGCGATGGACATGGCCCAGGGCCACATAGTCAAAGCAATCCCGCGCAATCAGGGACAGCGGCAGGGTAAAGCCCTTGCCCACAGCCAAAAAGCGCTCCGCCCCTACCATGGCTGTATCCACCATGGCGTGACCCAGCAGCACCGTGGGCAAGGCCGGGTCTAGCTGACGAATCTCGCCCTCCAGGGCAATGCGCAGCCGATCCAGCAATTGCTCATTCACCGCAGATAGCGACAGTCCATCGCTTTCCGGTCGGGTCATCAGGGTGGAACGGGTTAGCCAGGGCAAGGTGATGATTTGGACCGGGCCAGCGGCAGTGGTTATGCGGTGAGTTTCGAGGCGATCGCCCACCACCACCCCCGGTACGCCCAAAGTCCGGTAAATACAAAGGCTGGCTCCCCCATCTCCCTGGGAGTGCTGATCATGATTGCCCACCAGCATCACCACTGGAATTTTGGCATCAACGAGGCGCTGGAACTCCCGCGAAAAGGCTTGCTGAATGTAAGGAGCCGGAGTGGCATCAGGAAAGGCATCGCCGCCAAACAGGACTAAATCAGCCTCACGCTCAATCGCCGCATCAATACAGCGAGCCAAGGCAGCAGCAAAATCCTCCAGCCGAGTATTCAACCCTGTATCAGGATTGATCTGCCCATGGGCAAAGCCGCTGCCCATGTGAATATCGGAGAGGTGGAGGATTTTGAACATCGTTCAGGTCCGGCGAAGGTAGAACCGCGAAGATAGAACCATTGTATTAGCGATATCCAATTTTGCCGCCCATCCCCAAATCCCGTAGGGTGCGCATCGGCAACCACTCACCACTCTCCACTGGCCATCTCCGCAAATGCGCACCAGACCCACGCAACCGCCAAAACAACGGTGCGCATTATCAAAATGGTTTGCAGAGCTCCCGGCATTTTTTGGAGATGCACACCCTACCCATACAACACAACGGGGACGCCCGTAGACGCCCCCGTTTATCAATCAAATCCGAATCGAACTAAACCGAAAGCCAACGTAACGCGACTTAGCGGCCAATGCCCACATAGCGGAAGCCAGCTTGCTCCATGCGCTCGCGGTGCAGGAAGTTGCGACCATCAATGATCAAAGGATCATTCATCAGACCAGCCATCTTGGTGTAATCCAAGTCGAGGAACTGCTTCCACTCCGTCACCAACACCAGCGCATCACAGCTATCCGCCAAACGCTCAGGGTCAGTTTCCACAATCACACCCGTCATGCCATTGCTAATGCCGGACTGGGAAACGATGGGGTCAAAGGCCTTAACGCGAGCGCCCAAACGATTGAGGTGCTCAATCATGATCAGCGCAGGGGCGTCACGCATGTCATCGGTGTCAGGCTTAAAGGTCAGACCCAACAGACCCACAACCTTACCCTTGAGGATCTTCAGCTCATGCTGAAGCTTCTCCAGCGCAACCAAGCGCTGGCGGCTGTTGACGTCGATGGTAGCCTTCAGCAGCTCAGCATCGTAGCCATAGTCATCCGCGGTGTGAACCAGCGCAGAAACATCCTTGGGGAAACAAGAGCCACCCCAACCGATGCCAGCGTTGAGGAACTTGTTGCCGATGCGGGAATCCAAACCGATGCCCTTACCCACCTGGGTCACGTCAGCGCCGACGCGATCGCAGATGTTAGCCACTTCGTTCATAAAGCTAATCTTGGTGGCCAAGAATGCGTTAGCGGCATACTTGATCATCTCCGCAGAGCTGAGGTCGGTCACAACCACAGGAACCTGAGGCGCAGCCTTATCTTCTGCAAACTGGCGCTCAACGATGGGGGTGTAGAGCTCTTCCATCAAGGCGATGGCGCGGGAACCATTGCTGCCCAGGACGATGCGATCGGGGTTGAAGGTGTCATAAACCGCAGAGCCTTCACGCAGAAACTCAGGGTTGCTGACCACATCAAAGGTAATCTTGGGGGCTTCAGCCACTGCTGCACCACCAGCCCCCACGAGCTCCTTCTTGCTTTCCTTAGCACCATCAAGGACCAGCATGCGGACCCAGTCACCAGAACCGATGGGCACCGTGGACTTGTTGACGATGACTTTATAGCTGTTCTCGGGCAGGTTGGCACCAATACCCCGAGCCACGGCTTCCACATAACGGGTGTCGCTTTCGCCCGTGGGTAGCGGAGGTGTGCCCACAGCAATGAAGAGGATTTCGCCATGCTCAACACCAGCCTTGAGGTCGCTGGAGAATTGGAGGCGCTTAGCTTCCATGGAAGACTTCATGAGCTCAGAAAGACCGGGCTCATAAATCGGGGACTGGCCCGACTGCATCAGCTTGACCTTCTCTTCGTTGTTGTCAATACAAATGACTTCGTGACCAGCATGGGAGAGACACACCCCCGTCACTAGGCCCACATAACCGGTACCAATGACGCAAACTCGCATAGATCTCAATCCTTAAAAATTCAGACAGTAGACGGAACACAATCACAGAAGGTCGAGGAAGCGCTCATCAGCGGCAGGCAGGACCAGTCCCAGACAGAGGTCTTCCTCAAAAATTGAAGCGGCCCAAGCTGGGGAAACCCAGCTCTTAGCCTAAGAGCAAGTTGCTCTCCCAAAGCTTCACGACACCGTTGTAGGAATCCGAGGAGTACCATCCGCAGCACCATGATCCGAGGCACCATGAGAGGCAAAAGACTCAGGAACCAAACGACTGCGGAAATCAGCAATCATCTTATCCAGGCCTTCCTGAACAGGAACCTTAGGCTCCCAGCCCAACCACTCCTGGGCACGGGAGATGTCCGGGCGGCGACGTTTGGGATCATCCTGGGGCAGAGACTTAAACTGAATCTCCGCCTCGGGATTAATCTTGTGCTGGATCATCTGAGCCAACTCCAAGATTGTGTACTCCCCAGGATTGCCCAAATTGACCGGCCCCATATGACCACCGTTCATCAAGCGAATCAGGCCATCAACCAAATCCGCCACATAGCAGAAGCTACGGGTCTGTGAGCCATCGCCATACACGGTCAAAGCCTCACCCCGCAGCGCCTGGGCCACAAAGTTACTCACCACACGACCATCGTTTTCCAACATGCGAGGGCCATAGGTGTTGAAAATCCGCGCCACGCGAATATCCACATTATTCTGGCGGTGATAGTCAAAGCAGAGGGTCTCAGCCACACGCTTGCCTTCGTCGTAGCAGGAGCGAATGCCAATGGGATTGACGTTACCCCGGTACTCCTCAGATTGGGGATGAACTTCTGGGTCACCATAGACCTCGGAAGTGGAAGCCAACAGGATACGAGCCTTAACGCGCTTGGCGAGGCCCAACATGTTGAGCGTGCCCATCACATTGGTCTTGATGGTCTTCACCGGGTTGTACTGGTAGTGAACCGGGGAAGCAGGGCAAGCCAGGTGATAAATCTGGTCAACTTCGAGGCGAATTTCCTCAGTGATATCGTGGCGAATGAGTTCGAAATAGGGATTATCCAGCCATTGCAAAACGTTGCGCTTGTGGCCAGTATAAAAATTATCCAAACAAAGGACGTCATGCCCTTCATTCATCAGACGGTCGATGAGGTGAGAGCCAATAAACCCTGCACCGCCTGTAACTAGGATTCGCATAGTGGTTCGAATTTACGATGGAAAGAGGCCGGCCTTGAGGTCGCGCAATAAACCCCAAGCGGACAGAGCTCCCTGTAGAAATCAGACAATAACGGGTATTGAATGACTGCGAGACGACCGTTGGACGCGGATCAAAAGCAAAAACCGGGGAGCAGTTTCCAGGAGAGGAAAGACTGTTCCGGTCTTAGACTGCCCAGCTTAGGTCAAGGAATCACCGCCGGAGCCCAGCGATAAACACTGGAGTTAGGAGGATTCCGGATGCTGCTCTCAGCCCGGCCAAAGTCTATAAACTTAAGCAAAGATTAAGTAATCTTCCTGCTACCGTAGCAAATTCTTACCGTCAAAGGATTTTCTCAGCAGGCCTCAATCCAAACTTCATAACCCCACCGGTCTTAAGCCCCCCAAAAGGCCAGGCTCCCCTTCCCAATAGCGATTTCAGCCTCAACCATCTCGCCACAACAAACTGTTATGGGGAATTACTTTGCGGAATATACGGAGATATCAATGATGTCCTCAGCAGGGCAACTCAGCCTTACGGCAGCAGTTGTCCTGCTGAACTTCATTACCTGGATTCTCCTTTCATGTCCAACGTCCTAAAAAAACAAGCCACTGAAACGCAACCCAGGCTGTGGTTCATTCTCACCGGTCTCTATGGCAGCTTCTTCCTAATCACACTGCGATTGGCATACCTAGGACATCTGCCCACCTGGTTTGCGAACATTCCCAACTACGATAAACCCGCCCATGTGGTGCTGTATGCGATCGCCACTTATCTAGGCCACCGTATCCTCCAAGGCAAACGCTGGCGCATCCCCTTATTCAATCAAAGCTGGGCGCTACCGCTATTCCCCGTTGCCTTCGCAATCTTCACCACCGTCGAAGAACTCTCCCAAGGCCTCTCCCCCAACCGCAGCCTCGACGCCATCGACCTCATTTGTAGCCTTGTGGGCTGCTGGATTGGCTATCGCCTTGCGGAGCGGGGCCTTGCCAAGGCCAGCCAGAAGGCAATGCAACAACCGTAAAGACATCTGCAGTTGTACAAAAGGAAGCAGTCGAAAACCTTATGATATTGGCGCTTATCGGCTCAACAGGTTTCAGCTTCGATGTCCAGCGTTCCGTCTTCCGCTCCCCCCACTTCTCCCAGCCTCGTCTCACCGCCTCTCCAGGCTGGCCCCAGTGGCAATCCCGTCCGACTCGGCGTCATGGCCTCGGGCAGTGGCAGTAACTTTGAAGCT
>CALLPZ010000051.1 GCA_938015405.1 uncultured Pseudanabaenaceae cyanobacterium | reverse complement strand
TCTTCAATCGCTTCAGTCAGTGCGCCCTCGATGGACTCCGTCGCCTTGTTCGAAAGCATATTGGAAATCTGGGAGCAGCCTGTGCCGCTAACCAGCAGCACGCAAGATAAGGCAGCAAGGGAGATAGACCGGGAGGACATAGCGTAAATACCGGATAAAAAGCCGTTGTAAAACTTGAGGGGAGAGCCTCTAACCGCCCATCTATATGAGCTTGAGTGCAGGTGGAGGAATGCAGCTCAGGGGAGAGGTCTGGGCCAATTCCCGTTATCCGCCACGGAATCCAAAGCGGAAAATCCTCCGGCTGCTGGCAAGTATTGAGCGGCGGTTAGGTGAACTGGTCTTATTTGGAGATTGCCCAAAGGAAAACAGGAAAAAACGCTCTGGTGAAGGATTAAACAGTTTTATTGAAAGTGCTGCCCCGCTGGGGTTTGACTCATTTTTTTCGTTCAAAAAAGCTTATTAGTAGCTATACCAATCTCGTCGAGCGCAGTCATGTATCACAGCGCGGTATGTCATCTCAGGATGGGACAGGCTCAGACGTCCTAAGTGATGTGACCCGCACCCTGAAACTGGGGCAGAGATTAGCTACGCCTGTTAGACTCAACGTAGATAGGGCAAGGGATTGCCGCTTACCGGACTGTATATGGCAGTTGGGTTAGCCGTGTTTCCTCGCCTTGGTTCTTGAACCACCCATCCACGACACTTTTCTACGCCCTTTCCAACTTCATGGCAGACAACAACGAACAGTATCCCGTCCAAAAGACCGAGGCGGAATGGCAAGCGGAATTGTCTCCCGAAGCCTTCCGCGTGCTGCGCAAGCATGGCACTGAGCGCGCCTTCAGCAGCCCCCTGGACAAGACCTATGACCCCGGCACTTACTACTGTGCAGGCTGCGACCAAAAGCTTTTTGATGCTGAGACGAAGTTCAACAGCCGCACGGGCTGGCCTAGTTTCTACGCTCCCTTAGAAAATGCCATTGGTACCACCAGCGATCGCACCCTATTTATGGTGCGTACAGAAGTTCACTGCAGCAACTGTGGCGGCCACCTGGGCCATGTCTTTGCTGACGGCCCCAAGCCCACTGGGCAGCGCTACTGCATGAATGGCGTCTCTCTCAGATTTGAGCCCAGCAGCGGTACCTAAATTCGACCTCTGAACGAGCAACCAGACAGGAGCTGAATCAAGGCCTTTGATTCTGTTCTTGCACTTAGCCTCGCGATCGCCCCCAGAGCAGAAGATCTCTGTTGTGGGGGCTTTTCCTCTTAGAGCAATGATCAGACTTTCGCTGCAAGGCTGCATCAAATGAATCGATAGGTCTTCTCCCCAACTCACCCCATTCGGAGACTTCTCCATGACGAGGGCGACAAACTTTGAGAAAATCGAACTTAGGGACTACTGCCTTTCTCCCACCCAATCGTTTCTCACTTAGCTCAAGTTAGACCACCCCAATTATGGCAACTCTGGGCAGACTAGAAACGGGTAGCAGCTCCAGGACATCTCACAGCAGGCAACAACTCATGATGCGATTGCTTCGCAAGCTTCCCCAGGCATCACTGCGACAATTCTTTCTTCCTACAAGCCCAGAATCCCCTCAGCGCGACAGCACCAGCGTGAAGGCAGGGAAGTTCACAGGGGCCGCCAAAGTTGTGGGCTCAGCCATCGCGGGTCTGGCAATGCTCGCCCCCAGTCCGGGACTCAGCGCAGAGGTCATCAACGTCACCCTCCGCTCAATCTCCTTCGATATTCCCCTTTCGGATCTCGAGCTCCTGGCCGATCAAGGCAAGGTTTCGACCAATCTCAGCTTTGTAGAAATTGCCAGTCAGCCTGGCCAAATTGAGTCTTTGCGGGCCTTGCTTCGAACCCGCTTCGACCTCAATCCCACGGCACTCTCTCAATTTTTGGCCCTGCCCGAAGGGGATATCTTGCTGGCTCGCATCGGCAGCCTGCTCCTAGATGATGCTGCCAGTGATGCAACAGACACCAGCAGCAACGCCGAGCTCCTACAAGAGACTATTCTCACGGCCTCCGTTCATCGCGATGGTCTCAGCCTCATCAACCTGGTAAGGCAATATCCCCGAGAACGCTTAGTGCTGGACGTGGGACAGGTACTGGCGCTGGTCAGCGAAAACTCTGACTTCTACATCCGCCGCCCCGAAATTATTCGGGCCATTCAAGACCAGGCCAATCTTGATCGCATCCCCCCCAGCCCCCAAGCCGATCTCACCCAAAACGGTCCCTTCACCTGGCGGAAACAGCCCCTCACATTTCGGACCCCCGGCCGCCCCAGCTTTTCCTTTGCGGATCTGTATCTGCCCCAGCCAGCCAACCGCAAGCTGGGAAATCGCCAAGTCGAGGCAAAAACGCCATTGGTGATTCTCTCCCACGGCCTAGGTTCTAATCGCCGCACCCTCGCCTACCTGGCTGAGCATTTAGCCTCCTATGGCTACGCTGGCCTGGTGCTTGAGCATAGCGAAACCAGCAGCGATCGCTTCAATCGCTTTCTGAGCGGTATGGCAGCTCCTCCTAGCGCATCAGAACTACTCCTGCGCCCCAAAGATATCAGCGCCGCCCTAGACCACCTCACCGAACGGGCCAAACACAATCCCAACCTGGCAGGCTTGGATTTAGCCAACGTCGGCATTGCCGGTCAATCCTTGGGAGCCTATACCGCCCTAGCCACCGGCGGAGCACAGATCAATCGGGCTCAGCTTGAAAGCTATTGCCCGGAAGAAATCAGCCGTTTCACTCTCAACATCTCGATTCCGCTGCAATGTCGCATTCTGGACTTGCCCAGCGAGACCGACTTGACCACCCAAGATACGCGCATCAAAGCCGTTCTTGCCATCAATCCCCTTACCAGCCAAATCTTCGGCCAAGCAGGCATAGAACGATTGGATGTTCCGGTTATGGTCGTGTCCAGCAGTGACGATTACGTTGCACCGGCACTGCCCGAACAACTCCAGCCCTTTAGCTGGTTTAGAACCACCCACAAATATCTCCTCCTAGCCCACAAGGGGACCCATTTCTCCTTTATCGGTGATGACGGCACCAACGAAGTCGTTGCACTTCCCGAAGGACTGCTAGGTCCCAGTGGAAAACTTGCTCAACCCGGCCTCCAGGCAATGGGGCTGGCCTTTTTCAATCGTCACTTGCGGGGCAATGCCGAATACAGCGCCTACCTGAATCAGACCTATGTAGACAGCCTGAGGCGATCGCCCATTGACTACAGCCTGGTAGAAGATCTGCCTGCCTCCCTAGCCCTCAACAGCGAAAACGAAGTGCAGTGAGACAGATCGCTGAAGCTCAGCGTCACGCCAAAAGTTGCTGAGACAACAAACCTCCTACACCCATAAAAAAGCGCTCCTCGACAAAATCTAGGAGCGCTTTTTCGATCTATTTCACATCATTATGATGATGATGCCGCAAGCTAAGCTCTAGCGACGGCTCATCTGCATCACAATGCGAAGGATGTACCAGAACAACAGAGCCACAGAAGCAAACAGTTCTAACGAAGCGGCCACATGGTGACGAGTAGAGTAATGCTTCATCACCTTCGAGGTGTCATACAAGATGGCAACCGAAGCGAAGCCCACCATCGCCACAGAGAACAAGAGGCCCAGCTGGAAGCCAAAGATCATGCTGCAAACAATCAAGCCCAGAATGACAAAGCCGCCAATGCGTAGAAAACCACCCAGAAAGGAGAAATCCTTCTTGGTGGTAAACGCGATGGTCGTCAATCCTGCGAACATACAGAGCGTCAAGATTGCTGCAGTCGGCAGTACAGTCGCATCAGACATCGAAGCCGCGATGTAAATCATCGGGGCAAAGATCAGGGCTTCAAACAAGACATAGAGACTCAACCCCAAGTACTGTAAGCCTTCATCATCAGCCCGGGAGGTCAAGCTACGGGACAGCCAACCAATCAGGGCAAAGGCTCCAAGAATCGCCATCCAGCCCAGGTTGCCCCCAGCTGACACCAGCCTGGCAAGAGTCAGAGCAATACCCGTTTTGACGAAGATATACTCCAGCAAGGTAAAGGCAGCGACGGCACCCGCCAAGTGGATATAGGTTTTACGGATAAATTCAGCCCGTTCGCTGGGTTGCGACTGGGCCACGGACAGCATGGGCATGGACTTTATCTCCTAGGTAACCCGTTGTAGTTGCTAGCTTAGCCAAAATCTACAGAAGCTGAATCCCGCACCCGTCAAGAATTCATAAATAATCACGATGTTTGAAGACGAGTTAGCTAAGCGATCGCCGAAGTCTCCCTAGGCACCATCCTATTTACTGGCAAAGCTTCGGAAGCACTCGACTCAGCAGCATCCTCAAATTGGGTTTCAGGCTCCCCAGTCAACGCCATAAAGTTCAAATAATGCGTCAACAAATCCAGACTCAACACAGCCTGACAACCGCTCGGTCGATAACGCCGCAAGAACGCTTTGCCCGCAAGCGTAAGTTTCACATCAGCTGCACCCCGCCGCAAAACCTTAATGAACTCTCGCTGTTCAAGGTTTTGCAGTAAATCTTGCCGAGCTTCATGGGGCACCTTGGCAGAAATTTGCTCGACGACGATCGCCCCCTTACGGCAGGACTGTAGCACCCGCCATTCATCGGGGGTTGCAGGTCGGGCTGCCAATTCAATTTTGAATAACGCTCGCCCTCGCTGGGTAATCGAAAATCGTTCGATTTCACTGCGGTAGTCAATCAAGTCTTGCGCCTGTAGGGACTGAGCGATCGCCAGCAAGTCCGCCTTAGCCACCTTGGGACTGGGCTTGAGCAGCTCAAGCGGTGCCAGATAGTCTTCATGACCCAAGAGTCTAAGCAAGAACTTCAGCTCTGGCGTAGAAAGTTGGGTAACTTTAACAGCGTTTGTCTGAACAGAATTCATCGCAGCAAAAGTAGAACATACGAACGCCTCCATTGTTTCAACGCTCCGGCAAGAAATGCAATAGCCTGCATGGCCCCTGTCGCGGAAAGTTATAAATTCGCCATTTTGTAACATCCCTCAAGGGCTTAAAACTTGGAAAAATCGAGCTTCTTCCTGTTCTGATAGCATCACAAGTCTGCTCACCCAGGGTGATGGCTGATATCACCTCAAAAGCTATCCCTAATGGCCTATTGTCGCTGTGTTTTTTTCTCTGTCGTAGGGAATGATGAGAATGACTCAGCGTACAAACAATACATATTCAATCTGACAGTCTAAGAAACCCTACTGGTTCTAGAACGACTGTTTTATAGCCTGACTCAATGATTGAGGCGGGCTCTACTCCATACCCTCTCTTCTCATTCATTAGCTGTACGACTCAATCCATCCTTTCTCAAATTTGGATGGGGAGTTTTCAGATCAATGAAGTTCCCACATCACTGAATGACGTCCAACAACTGTCCTGAGCCGATTCAACACGCCAGTTGAGTCTTAACGCACGCCAAAACTGTGCTCCTTCCCTGTGTCTCCCTCAACTTTGCCTGCCGACCAACGCGCCTTGACCCCCAAGGACTTGCCACCAGCTACAAGCAACCATTATGAGACCCGTCATCCTCTGCCTTGACGACGAGGAACAAGCCCTCCACCTCCTCGTTCAACAGCTGCATCGTGAGCTAGGCGACCATTACGAAATCCCCTTTGCCAGCAGCAGTGTCGAAGCGCTAGAACTGCTGAAGATCCTACAGACTGAAGGAGTCGAGCTCCAGCTCATTATTGCCGCTCAGACTTTGGTTGCACCACGGGGCAACACAGTGCTCGACGAGGTTCACAGCACCTTTCCCCAGGCGCTCTCCATCCTATTGACAGCCCAAGAGCAAGCCGCAATAGCACCCCGGGGCAACGCAAAGAGCGCCTCATCTCTCCCTCCCGTGGAGCTATACCGCTACCTCACCAAACCCTGGGATGAAACGGACCTCCTCATGACAGTCCAGGCAGCCCTGCGCTGCTACCAACAACAGCAAGATCTGCTCCAACATGAGCATGCCATGCTCCAGGCCCACGACCAGAGCAGCAGCAGTCACTCTCTGCTCGAAGCCACCCTAGATGCCACGGCAGACGGCATTCTCGCCCTGGACCGTGCTGGCCAAATCACCCACTTCAATCAGGCTCTGCTTCAGCTATTTTCTCCACAATCCGACTCCGGGGAGGCAATGCCTCCAGCAGGCCATAGTGCCGGAAGCTTGCTCAACAATCGCGAGCAAACACTGCCTCACCTCAAACAATGGCTCCAAAACGCCCCAGAACTATGGGAGCAGCTCATGGCGCAAACCATAGCAGGAGCCTGGCACGATGAAACCACCGTCCAGAATCAGTCCTGGCAGGATTCCAGCCTGACGATCTCGCCTCCCCATCATCCTCGTCTCCGTAGTATCACCCTCTCCAATGGCCGCAGCCTGGAATACCAAAGCCAGCTCCAGATGGTTGGAGATGCGATTGTCGGTCAGGTGTGGAGCTTCCACGACGTCACAGAGCGCCAACGCAGCGAAGCCCTAATTCGCTACCAGGCTCACCATGACTTCCTCACCGGTATCGCCAACCGCTTCAAGTTCAACGATGTGTTGGACAATATGCTGGTTCAAGCCGAAACCGAATCCTCCCAGTTGGCTGTGCTGTTTATTGACCTAGATCGCTTCAAGGTCATCAACGACAGCCTGGGGCACAGCATTGGCGACGAGCTATTGAAAAGCTTTGTCCAACGGCTCCAACGCGTCTGCCGCCACGGAGAGCTCTTGGCACGCTGGGGTGGAGATGAGTTCACTATGGTCATTAGCAATCTCAGTCCAGACGGGGCCACCCAAGCCGCCCGCAGAATTCTCTCGGCCCTACACCGTCCTTTCGAAGTCCAGGGTCACCAATTACGGATTAACGTCAGCATTGGTATTGCCCAATATCCCCAGGATGGTAAATCCGCAGAGCAACTGCTCAAGCGAGCCGATATGGCGCTGTATCAAGTAAAGGAGGATGGCCGCAATGGTTATCAGCATTACCTCCCCCATCTGGATCAAAAGGGTCAAGCCCTATTTGCGATCGAAAGTGCGTTACACAAGGCGCTGGAGCGCAATGAACTCAGCCTCCATTACCAGCCCCAGCTAGACACCGAGACCGGCGAAGTCACCCATGTGGAAGCGCTACTGCGATGGCAGCATCCCCAACTGGGCACCATTGCTCCCGAACAATTCATCGCCGTTGCCGAACAAAACGGAGTGATTTTTCCCCTCGGAGAATGGGTTCTCACAGAAGCCTGCCGTCAAGCAAAAGCATGGCAACGCATGGGATTAGATAACTTAGTCATGTGTGTCAATCTCTCACCGCTACAGCTTTCCCAAGCCGATTTACCTACCGTGATTCAGCAAGTGTTAGCAGCGACGGAGTTGGAGCCCCGGTGGCTAGAGCTAGAAATCACCGAATCTGCCGCCCTACGCAACGAGCATGTTATTCGAGACGTGTTGAATTCCTTGCAAGCCTTAGGGCTGGGGCTGGCATTGGACGACTTTGGTACAGGTTATTCCTCCCTGAGCTATGCCAAGCAGCTCCCCTTTGACACCCTCAAGCTAGACCAGTCTTTTGTACGGGATTTGATGACAAACCACAGTGATGGGGTCATTGTCCAAGCCGTTTTAGCCATGGGGAAAGGCCTCCAGCGTAGGGTCGTGGCCGAGGGTGTGGAAACGGAAGCGCTCCGTGATTTGCTGAAGTCTTGGGGCTGCCGTTATCTCCAGGGCTATTGGTTTAGCTGTCCACTCTCTGCAGAGGCTGCAACGGAGTTTTTACTCACCCAGCAACAACCGCTTGTACAAGCAGCCTAAAGCCGACTTCTTAGGTATTTCGGGTCAGCACGAGTGAAACCGCCCAAGGGAAAGCCTAAGCGTATCGTCGGCCTGCGAACCGGAATAAAACACCGACCGCAGAGCTTCACTCATTCTTCCTGTAGCAAACAGCTCCATCCACTGCAAGACCCATGCCTAAAGCACGCTATCGCTGGTCAAACTCCGAGAGCGACACCCAATCAGACAGTTGTAAAAACAACTCAACTGTCACTCAAACTGCCAAGCATTCATCAATACAGTCGCACTCCACACCACTTGATTATCTGCACCATCGTGGATGATGAGTTTTGGTTGCATGGGTCGAGGGGGTTACATGGGCCAGGGATAAGACCAGGCAGGACAAGTAGCAGTCCATCTCGACCAACGCTTTCACCAACCCTGCTTAGGATGCTCGCCGGTCAATCTCGAAAGGAGCCGAAGGGGGTAAGGCAACGCCGAGCCCCGCTTTGCCATAGTTGTCCTCTGTCGTAATTTGATGATCGCCCTGATTG
>CALLPZ010000050.1 GCA_938015405.1 uncultured Pseudanabaenaceae cyanobacterium | reverse complement strand
TTATTCCACTCGGCAGCGACCACTCTCATCGCAAGCAGCCAAACGCTGCTCTCGTGCAGCCACAACCTCAGCCAAGCTGCCCCGTCCCGTTACCTTTAGCCGCAAGTTTGCCCAGACACCGTAGACAGCATCTGCTAAGGGGCCGATCACGGGTAGCTTGGTAATCGCATAGACCCAGCCCATGCCCAGCACTTCATAGACTCGGCGAAAGACTTCCACATTTTTAACGATGGTTCCATCGGGAAGTACGGCATGGATTACCCCCATGGCAGTCTCAAAATCGACACCGCCATTCTCTGCAGGGTTATAGCTGTCATCGTCCACATCCACAAAAGCCACGAGTCCCCGGCCCGCATCTTTCTTTGTCAGCATGTTCACTTCGTGTAGGCAGAGTGGACAGGCTCCGTCATAGAGCAGCTTAATTTTCCAGCTGGGCTGAGGGGATTCAGCGGCGGTTTGGCTAGATTCAGCTTGGGCAGCAGTCATGGCAATGGAGATGAGGTAGTTCCTACAGTCTAGAGAAAATGCAAGGGGGACACCACATTTCTGAGCGAATTTTGGGGGATTGGCGGTTGAGTTGTGTGCGATCGCAGCAATAAACAGTAGCGGCAATCCAAAACGTGAATCACTTTGATGGAGTTCTGAGTTTTACTATGACTGACCAAACGGTCCATTCCCAAAGCGTATGAGTTATGCTGCTCGCCATTCTTAGTTAGGCGAATCATCCTGGTCAGCGCATGATGACTGGGGTGGAGCATGGCAGCATAATCTCTCCCTGATTAGTAAGAGAAGCCGTTCTCCATGCCCTTCAACAAGGCAGGCAGGCGCACGAAAGAGGAAAAGAGCTAATTTTTCGATTGGTGGGAATTCTCCAGAAACCTGCTCCTTGAAGATTCGATTCTTCCTAATTCCTGCCATCGCTAGAATTGAAAGAGAGGTTTTCTAACCACTTTGTTTTAGTGCCCTAGCCCATGACGATTCGCCTGCTTTATCCAGCCAATCCCCTAGACCTTACCCAGGCTGATGAACCCTATCAAACAGAATATGCGGCGGCGCTAGCTCAAGGCTTCAATTGCTCACTCTTTGAGTTTGATAATTTAGCCTTTGATGAGTTCAAGCCCAAGCCTCGCTTGAATCCCGATGAGGTGGTGCTTTATCGCGGTTGGATGCTGACGGTGGAGGGCTATGAAAAATTGGTGCAGTTTATTGAAAGACGAGGGGCTCAGCCGCTGACGCAAGTTCAGGCTTACCGCTGCTGTCACCATCTACCAGGCTGGTATGAGATTTGCAAGGATATAACTGCAAAAACGCTTTTCTTTGGGAAGGATGCCGATTTTGTTGCGGAACTCGCTGAGGTGAATTGGCCTGGATTCTTCGTCAAGGACTTTGTTAAATCTAATAGCGATGAGCGGGGCTCGGTGGCACGATCGCCTCAGGAAATCCCAGAGATCATTGCCTTGCTTGAGCAATACCGTGGTGAGGTGGAGGGTGGGGTTTGCATCAGGCAATTACAAGCATTTGAGCCTGATTCTGAGGAGCGATATTTTGTGCTGAAGGGTCAGGCCTTTGCCCGGGAAGGTGATGTGCCGGAGGTGGTTCAAGCCTGTGCGGAACGTATCGAGAGTCCGTTCTTTTCGGTTGATGTAGCGCGGACAGTGGATGGGACCTTGCAGGTGGTGGAGCTGGGCGATGGACAAGTGAGCGATCGCAAGCAATGGCCCATCAACAATTTCATCAAGATGTTGAGCAATTTGGAACAAGGCTAGCCTGCCATACCGGGAGCCTATCTCGACTGAGGAGAACGAAGCCTCATCGGCGTCGCATGTCTGGCTGCGATGGATAGGTTTGGTTGCTGCTGCTTAGGTCTTTTGGTTGGGAGTTCTGTTGATAGGCAGCATCACTTCAATGAAAGTGCCTTGCTTCGGATGACTGGTAATTTGGCATTCTCCCTGAAAGTGAGCTGAGCGTTCTCGAATCCCCACTAGGCCAAAACCTGCGGCATCTGCCAGGGATTGAAGCTCGAAGCCGATGCCATTGTCTCGGATTGAGAGGTAGACCTGTTGGGGGGTGAAGTTTAGGGTCAGATCGAGTTGGGTTGCATGGGCATGTCGCAATGTGTTGGTGATTGCTTCCTGGGCAATGCGGAGGAGATTGAGCTGGATTTCGTCGGGAAGCGGGAGAGGGTTGCCTTCGAGGTGGAAGTGGGTTTTAAGGCCAGTGTCCCGCTGGGTTTGGTGGAGAGATTTTCGCAGGGCCTCTGGCAGTGCATCCGTTTCGAGGGCTTTTGAGCGGAGGGCATGGACGGAGCGGCGTGCTTCGGAGAGACCTTGGCGAGAGAGGGCGCGGGCTCGGAGGATAAAGGCTTGGGCGTTTTCGAGAGATTCGGCTGTGGCGGGTTGGTCTGGGCTGCCGATGAGGCTACGCAAGGCTTCGAGTTGGAGTGAGACGCCAGTGAAGGCTTGGGCAAGGGTGTCGTGAATTTCCCGAGCGAGGCGGTTGCGTTCGTCGGTCAGGGCTGCGGTTTGATTTTGTTCGGCGAGGCTGGTGAGTTGTATCGCCACGATCGCCTGGTTGGCCAAGGCCTGTATAAACTCCTGTTGCTCATGGGTCAGGAGCGTGGGCTCACGAAAGGCAAAACCAATCAATCCCAACGCCTGATTCCCTGCCCACATTGGCAGGCAAGCCATGGAGACATGCCCTTGAGCCTGGTGCCATTCTTTATCTCCAGGCCACCAGTACTCCTCAGGAATAGAAGAGAGCTGAGCATTCATCAAAATGCCTTTAGCTTCGCTGATGAACTTCCATTTGGGAGTGATGTCCGCTGGGATAGGGTGATGGAAAAACTCAAGGTCGTTGGGGGATGCGCCAGCATAGACTTGGCCATCTTCAATGGTGGCGTGCAAATTCAGGGTATGACTGGCTTCGTCATATAAGAAAAGGTGGGCTTGACAAGAGCCTATCTGCTGGGTGATCGCCAGTAAAAGCTGCCCCAGAAACTCGCTGAGCTGAGGCTTGGTCACCAAAGTTCGAAGGGTTTGGGCAATCGCAGTGTTAACCTTTTCAAGCTCGGCTGCCCGCTCTTGGGCTGCTCGATCTCGCCGTACTTCGGCTCGGTAAATCGCACTTCCAACGCAGGTTGCAGCGGTCTTAAAGATCGCTATTTCTGCCGGACTTAAAGGTTTGGCCTGACGGCAGTAGTCCATGCCGACCATGCCCCATATCTCACCGTCTACAAAACACGGCACAGTATAAAAAGACTTAATGCCAAGAGCTTGTTGGCGGCTGCGGAGGGGCTCATCTAACTCCTCGACAATGCCCCCGACCCACTGGCCTGCGAGCAGTTGTGCTACGACTGCGCTAAAGTCCTCGTTTTGAATTTCGGCAATGTCGATTTTATCAAGATGGGGGCCCCACCCTTCTCTGTACCATTCATAAATTAATCGCGCAAAACCCAGATCGCCCTCGGGTGCATTGGGTCTCGCCATGCTCTGCAAAATCCAGACGCGATCGCAATCTAAGTTCTCGCCAATGATTTTTAAGGCTGCATTTACGCTGGTATCAACATCGTCGTTAGAGAGTAATTGGTTGGTTGCAAGTGTTGTGGTTTCTAGCCAGCGATCACGGTTTTTTAGTCTCGTATTAGCGATTTCTAACTCAGCAGCCCGGGCAGCCCGTTCTCGCTCAATGAGGGCAGTGCGTTCGGCAGCTTCGCGGGCTTGACGGCTTTGATCGCGTTGGATGGCACTGCCAATACAAGATGCCGCCGTTTGGAAGACTGTAATTTCAGTTTCACTTAGGCATCGTTTCTCACGACAGTGATCAACACTGACTCCACCCCAAACCTTGTTCTCCAGAAGAATTGGAACAATGTAAGTGGATTGAACACCCAGGGAAATTTGCTCACTTCTAAAAGGTTCATTGAGCTCGTCAATGGTTCCTCCCATCCAGTTTCCTGCAAGTAATTGGGGTAAACATTCCTCTAAACTCGCATTAGAAATCTCTACAGATCCCTTCTCAATGACAGAGCTTGCAAAGGGAGAATTCCACTCGTACAGAATTTTGCCAGAGCCCGATGTTTGACCTGTTGTATCTTCAACAATTTGAACCACAATGGTTCGGTCAACCCCAACACCTTCTCCAAGAATCCGTAATGCATCGTTGATAACTGTCTCAAAATTGTCCCCGGACAAAAGTTGTTTCGCAACTGCGGCGGTAATACCCAGCCAGCGATCGCGCTGGGAGAGAATTTGGTTACTAGCTTGTAACTGGGCTGCCCGCTGCTGGGCGGCCTGTTCGCGCTCTAGCAAAATATTACGTTCGGCAGTTTCGCGGTCTTTACGACTGTGACGTTCTAATTGACGGAGTTGCTCACGTTCTATTGCACCCCCAATACAAGCGCTTGATGTTTCGAGTGTTTTAAATTCGACCGACGTTCGAGGGGGGCATCCCTGCTTGTCAGAAAAGGCAATCATTCCCCAATATTGGCCCGCTACAAAGATAGGGACACCGTGGATGGCTTGGCAGCCCGCCTGCAACGCATCTTGACGATGGCGCTCAGGCATTTCATCCACAGTGGCACTGAAACTCTGACCATGACTGAGCAATTGATGCCAGTCCCATACCTCTAAACAAGCTCCTTGCTTTAAGGGCTGTTCAGGGGTCCCTTGGGATAATCCTTGCTCAGCTTCCCATTGATACAACACGGACCAAACTAGGGAGGCTGGGTCTGACGGATCTCCTGTGGTGTTGATAATCCCGACAGAGTAGGCACCCAGCACTTTGCCCAGTGTTTTTAGGGCTAAGCCAATCGCGTGATCGAAGTCTTCAATGGTTAGGAGGAAGGTGGCAATCGATGCTGTGGCCGCCAAGATGCGATCGCGTTTTTCCAATTCCTGGGGTTGTGAATTCTCCTCCTGCTCACCCATTCCCTGATACATAGACGGTTTGCTTTTTCACCCAAGGCCTGTCTTGAATGTAATCGGTTGTATCTGGCTTTGAGTCAGGCTGTCATACTTTCCCCGTAGAGGATTCAACACGACTGAATTCTCTACGAGGTCTATACAGCACTGGTGGAGACTTTCCTACGCTTGCACCTTGGGACAGGGCACATCAGAATCCGCATTCGCAATCAAGCAGGGCTGATTGTAAGCATCCTCTGTTTCTAACGCAGGCGGCATTTGGCCAAACACCATTTCGCAACTCAAGTCTTCAAAATTTGGCGTTAGCGTCAGTGGAATGCCAAATTTCTCCGTGAAAAACTGTTGAGTTGGCAATTTGCATAGATTGACGCAGAGTCCGACACAACGACTCTCTTCAAGGTAGCGGCATTTTTTAATATGGACATCGCTTTTTTGCAGCCGCGTCTCACCATCCGCTCCTGTGACTTCTGCCTCAACGACTTCGCAAGGGCCAATGAGCCAGGGAAAGAGCCTTGCTGCAAACCAAGCATTGGATTCGCAAACCCAGCGCGTGGGCGAAAAGATTGTGCGAATCAGCCACAGCACAGGAGCCGGCACGAGCGAGCCTAAGACTTTTGCCACCACGGCTTGCTGCTGGGCCGGCGATCGCCCCTTCATAATCCGCTTGGACAAATCCACCACCCCTGCGAAGCCCTTCTGGGATGTGGGCTCCCCCAAGGCATGGCTCATCTTACGGATGAACAGGGCGATGAAGATGCGATCTATCCAGTTATCTTGATATTCCGTTTTGTTGTCTAGTGGGTTTCGAGACTGGGGGGGGAGAGCGGAGGGTTGAGTTGACTCTGATGACTCATTGGCTAGGGGCTGAGCAGAGGTCATTGCAGATCCCCCTCCAGAGCAGCAGCCACAACCCGATGGTGGTCGTCTTGGCGTAGGGGAGCCAACAATTCCTTGGCCTCGGGGCGATCGCTCACACTCAGGGCGGTCGCGGTTCGCCAGCGCGTTCGCCATTGCTCCGACTTTGTTAGGGGAGCGAGCAGGGCCAGGGATTGCTCAAAGTAATCTCCCTTCAGTACCTTGCCCAGCGCCAAAATCGATGACTCAATCACCGTCTGCTGGCTGTCCTGTATGCCAAGGGTCGCTACGGCCAATAGGGTTTCATCGTTATTCCCTTCCATCAGCATTCCGATGATGCTCTGGCGGGTGAGCCAGTTGTCATGCTTGACGAAGATTACATGGAGTAGAGGGAGCGCGCGATCGCCAAAGTCCAGCAACGAATTGGCAATTTCTCCCAGCACATTGCCATCCTTCTCGACGTCAATCAGGCCTTTCAAGACCTCGAAGGATTCATCGGTACGGTGGTTGCCCAAGCCCATAACTGCAAAACGCCGTCGTAAAAACTCCCCGTCACTGGCAATGCTCGTGAACAGGGGGACAGCAAGCTCAGATGGACAATTTGATAAGGCATCCAAGGCTTCTTTGCACTTATTGACCGGGCCGTTGCGGAGGTCATCTTCTAGCTGGGCGAGGCGGTCAGAATCCATGGAGTCATTGCAGAGATGCTTTTCCACTGTAAAGCCTGTCCCAAATCTCGCTGCATTTTGTTGGAAAGCCAAACATACGCCTGGCTTGCTGTTGGGGAAGGCCCATTCCCTGGGGCGAAGTGACTGCGCTAGGACAAGTCGAGCTGAGCTGAAGACTAGGGCATAGAAGGGATCGTCCAGGGAATTGAGCTGGGATTGCTGCCCGAATTTTCCCCTGAGAACTGAAGGGTCCAACTAGATCCTGGGTGGATGAGACTACAGAGGGAACCCTGGACGGACCCGATTGGTTCCCCGAGGATTACTCCTCGATCACCTTGCCGTCGCGGAACCAAATGATTCGATCTGCATGGGCTCCCACTTCATCTTCGTGGGTCACCACCACAATGGTCATGCCGCTGCGGTGAAGGTCATCAAAAATATTCAAGACCTCTTGGGTCGTGTGGGAGTCTAGGGCTCCCGTCGGCTCATCGGCCAATAGCAGCACGGGCCGATTAACGATCGCCCGAGCAATGGCGACTCGCTGCTGTTGACCCCCAGAGAGTTGGGTGGGTTTGTTGTTGAGGCGATCGCCCAGCCCCACTTTGGTCAGTGCTTCAATGGCGCGATCACGACGCTCCTGCTTCTCCACATTGGCGTAAATCATCGGCAGCATTACATTTTCCACCGCCGTCAGCTGGGGCAGGAGATGGAACTGCTGAAAGACAAACCCCAAATTGCGATTACGAATGTGGGCTAAGGCATCATCATCCAGAGTTGCCACATCCTGACCATCCAGGAAATAACGCCCACTGCTGGGCCGATCCAGGCAGCCAATCACATTCATCGCCGTGGACTTGCCAGAACCGGAGGCTCCCATAATGGCGCAATAGCTACCGGCTTCGACGCAGAGATTGACCCCGGCTAGGGCATGCACGGTGGTTTCTCCCTGGCCATAGGACTTGGTGACGTTCTCTAGACGCACTGTTGTCTGAGTCGTTGGGTCTGACGACTGGGTAGAAGACGGGCCTTGGAGGGACGAGGTTGCGGGACTGGGCATTACAAAAGCGCTAAATCACAGACAAAGACTGGCTTGTGGAAGGGAACATAACTGAGACTTGACGACTCGGGAATGGGCTACCCCCGATGCGCTGCCACGAACAAAATGGCGTAGGATTCGTCTTCTTGTAGTAATCCCCTCGTCAAAAATGGTAGTCGGTTTACCCAACTTTTGGGCGACGGCTGCCCCCCAGACAGCCCATGGACCTGGCGTTAGACTGGGATCGAGCGAAGAAATCGGAGTCATTCCCACTCTCGATTGGGAGCAAGTCCGTTCCGAACTCCACTGCACTTTGGGTAACACCATGAGCCAAAACAAGAATTCTCAGGGCCTAAAACTTGCGTTCGCTGGGGTCATCGCAGCAGCGGTGGCAGCAGGCAGCGGCGTCGCTTGGCGGGGCTCCCAAGCTCCCGATGATGCGGTGCAGTTGCCAGTGGAGCCTGCCATTGAGCAGCCCGTTGCGGGTGAGGCAACACCTTCTAATCCTGTCGCTGATCCCACAGCTCAGTCGGGTGTGGATGAGAGCCCAAGCGCAGAGACTCCCGCCGTTGCGAATGATGGGGGGGATGCAGGGGAAGCCGTTGCCCCTCGCCCGGATAGTAGTGCCTCGGCAGAACGCACGGGTCCCTCTGTGTACTGGATTGGCACTGACGACAATCAAGTGCAGTACGATGCCCAGCGTGTCGCAGTGGCACCCAATGCTGATGGAGAAACCCAGCTACGTCAGGCCATGGATGAACTCCTGGCCGGT
>CALLPZ010000049.1 GCA_938015405.1 uncultured Pseudanabaenaceae cyanobacterium | reverse complement strand
CAAGAAATCGTCAGGGAGTGATAGCCAGGATCACAGCCTTCATATTCCTGGAACCAGCCCTCCGGGTTCTGCCAAGCCAACACCCGATCCAGGCGAGATTCTCTGGCCGCCACCCACTGATCCGTCTTGAGTAAATCGCCCAGCAGCTCCAAGCACAAGACAATCAGCGCTTGGTGATTGGTCAGCTGCCCACTCTCATTGTGATGGGCTAGCCAATTAGCCCGCAGCTCAAAGAACTCCAAGGCAGTCTGATTCTCCAGTCCCAGCAAACGATAAGCCTCAATACAGGCCAGTAAAGAAAAGGCCGCTGCACCGCCCGCCCGCTCGAAGGGAAAGTAGTCATCGCAGGAGCCGTCTTTGTGGGCGCTTTTGGCCGCGTAGAGAATGCCTGCCTCGACCCAGTTACGGATGGATTCTTGCTGGTAATAGGGATTGTCGGGCAGGTCCAGGCTGTGAACCAACGCCAGGGGCCAGACAAATTCCTGGGACATCCCGCTGGGAAAGTCGATGATCTTGTACTGCCAAAAGTTGCGATCGAAGCAGCCATAGGTGGGGCTATGGGGATTGCGATCCAGTAGGGTCAGCAGCTTCGGAACTTGTGCCAGGGCAGCACGGGCAAACAGATCGCGACTCATGGACAACCAAAACAACGGTAGGGACATGGCATGCCATGTCCCTACCAATCAACCACGTTGAGAGTTTTTTTGAAAATATGGCTAAGCCTACAATTCAAGGCTCCCATGTACGGTTATGTACCACTGGACTTCCAATGAATGGGGCACCCCAACGAATAAGCTGCCACGGTAAGACCCTTTTTCAAAAAACTCTCAGGCAAGGGTATCAATCCTCCACAGGCATTGGCCTAGCATTGACCCAGACCTAGACCATGCCACCCCGCAGCATAATCGCCATCTCAGACTTCTTCAAGGAAGCCTCCAGGGCGGTCTCTTCCGTAATACGGCCCTCTTCAAACAGCTTGAAAATGGACTGGTTACGGGTGTTCATGCCGTAGAAAGCACCATCTTTGAGCTGGGCCTCAATTTCGTCGGTTTCATCGCGATGGATGAAGTCACGGATAGTGTCGTTGTTAATCAAAACTTCGCTGATCACACAGCGCTTGCCATCAGTGGTGGGCAGCAAGGACTGAGCCACGATCGCCGCCAATGTCTCCGCCATTTCCTTACGCACCGAGTCCCGCTCATCGGGCTCAAATAAGTCGAGGATACGCTCCAAAGTCTTGACTGCGCTGTTGGTATGCAGGGTTCCGAAAACGAGGTGGCCGGTTTGGGCCGCTTTCATGGCAGTGGAGAGGGTTTCGCGATCGCGCATCTCACCAATCAGAATCACATCGGGGTCTTCCCGCAATGCCGCCTTCAAGGCCCGGTTAAATTGCTTCGTATGGATGCCCACCTCCCGCTGACTGACCACGGACATCCGATCCTCCTGGTGGACAAATTCAATCGGATCCTCAATGGTGACAATATGCTTCGACATATTGGTATTGATTTCATTCACCATGGACGCCAGGGTAGTGGACTTACCGGAGCCTGTTGGTCCTGTAACCAGCACCAAGCCCTGGTTCATAAAACAGATATCCCGAAAGATGTCGGGGAACCCCAAATTCCCCAATACGGGCGGCGTCAGGGGAATCAAACGCAGCACCATGGAGGGGCCTTTGATCGACATAAAGATGTTGACCCGAACCCGCACGAAGTCGTATTGAGCCGCACCATCAAAATCGAGGGTCTCGTTGAAGCGAGCGATATCAGCGTCCGAAAGAATTTCCTTGAGCCAGCTCTGGAAACTACTGGCATCAGTAACGGGGTATTCCGTTGTGGCAATGACGCCCTGACTGCGGAAGCGAGGAGACCGGCCCACACCAATGTGGACATCGGAATAGTCTTGGTCAAACGCCAGCCGCACCAGCTGGGCCAGGCTGGGGTGCCCTGCAGACAACTTAGCTTCAACCTGGGGGGCAGCAAGAACCATGTCACCAGCTCCATTGGAATTACTATTCGCCGAAGACTCAGTAGGCCCCGTGCTGCCGTCGCGGCCAACCACCGGCAACGTTAAGGGGGCAGAGTCAGAGGCAATGTGGATTTTGACCTCCTGGGTTCCCGGTTGCTTAAAGGCCAGGTTCACCTTCCACTGGCCGTCTTTCCCCACCCGCGAGGCTGCAATCACCTGATTATCTGCGATGGAAATGAGCACACTCTCCCCAACTCGTTGGGGGTCAACAGAGCCTCCAATGGTGCAGCGCTCTAGAACGCGCAGGGGAGTCTTCGGCGTTTGGGTCAGGGTAATCATAAGAGCGCAACCAGCGTAGATGTCGGGACGTAGACGTAGGAAAGCACCGGGACAAAACGGGAGGGGGACGGGAAGCCTAGACCGTTCCTCAGCCGGGAAAGCTAATAGGTCAGTATGGCCAGCGCCTGTCCGCTCCCAGACGAAATTTAGCGATGATTTAAGAAGAGTCCCAGTTTTTTGGATGCAAGTCTGTGATTTGTTGCAAAAGCTGAGAAAACGGCTCTAATCTTCGACTGCCTCAAACCTGCGATTGAGGGAAAGCCCTGAAATTAATTTGCCTTCGTATAATTTTGTTGGCGCAATTGGGACCGCGGGCATTGTAGAAACAAGTAGCGATTCCTCCGAAAGTTCAGGGAGCCAAGACTCAACTGCTTCGCCAGCAACGCATTCAGCCCTTTCAACCTCTGCCGGTCAATGACCTCATTCTTACCCGACTCCTCTGCTTCCATCACAAGTACCCCGGCCTCCCGAAAAAGGCATCTGGGAAGAGTCACGATCGCCCTAGGTTTAGGCCTACTGCTGGCCAGTTGCGGGGAAAGCTCTGGCGATTCTTCCGGGAATGGAGGCTATACCGGCCGAGGCTTTGAGGTCAAGATGTTAGTGGGCAGCGCGCTCCACAACTTCTGTGACCAAGCCGCTGCCCAGCTCAATGCCACCAGACCCCAGACCGCCAGCGGTGATTCCTTCACCCTCACCTGCGAAGCCAAGGGCAGTGGTGATGTCGTCGAGCAGGTTGCCACTCTCGCTCAACAGCTCCAGAGCGGCACCGTCAACGCAGGCGACCCGGAATTCCCCACCTTGATTTCTGTGGATGGCGAAATCTACCAAGACCAGCTGATACAGCGTATTGAACAGCTTTTCCCTGGGCAAAATTATATTCCCGCCATTACTGATGCCCCCCTCCTGGCCAATAGCCCCATGGTCTTTATGACCACGGAGGAACTGGCCGAAGGATTGAACCAGACTGAAAAGCCTTTCGAAGCTTTAGTGACCGCCAACACCCACCAGGATCTCAACGCAGCCAGTCCAGCCCTACCCATCCACTACGTCCACACGGCACCGACTCGGTCTAACTCAGGTCTACAGACCCTCACGGCCCAATTTGCAGCAGTCTCGGGCAAGCGTCCTGAGGAGCTGACCCCAGCAGATATCCAGGCCAATCAGGATAAGGTCGCGAAAATTCAAAGCAAGATTACTCGCTACGGAACCTCCACCGGCTCCCTAGCCCAATCCATGGTGGAGAATGGCCCGTTTTGGGCTTCTATGGGCTCGGTTTATGAATCTTCGGTTATTGCAGCCAATGACCAGGCTGGAGCAACCGGTGGCACAAAGTACGTGGCGGTCTATCCCAAGGCCACCTTCACTTCAAATATGCGGGGCATTTTACCCAATGCCCCCTGGGTAAGCGCCCAGGAGAAGGAGGCGGCGGAGCAGGTACTGGACTATTTGAGGTCACCCCAGGCCCAGGCGATCGCCACCAATCTCGGTCTACGCCCCGGCACTCCAGGCGTAGATCTCGGCCCTAAGTTCAGCCCCAACTTTGGCGTAGACCCCAATGCCAACTACGACTCCTATCGCATCCCCAGCCCGGCAGTTGTCACCGCCATGCTCCAAGTCTGGGAGCTAGAAGCCAAGCGCCCTTCCCAGGTGGTAGTCGTGGTCGATAGCTCCGGGTCCATGGATGGTCCCAAGATGGCAGCCGTGCAAAACACACTCAAAACCTACCTGGACAGTCTCGGCCCTAAGGACAAGATTGCCTTGATCGATTTTGATGGAGAAGTTCGGGAGCCTGTCATTGTCGAAGGTAGCCAAGCGGGTCAATCCCAAGGCCTTCAATTTATCGGCAATCTAAGGGCCGATGGGGGCACCCGGTTGTACGATGCAGCCCTGGCAGCCCGAAACTGGCTCCAAGCAAATCCCCGTCCCGATGCCATCAATGCAGTTTTGGTGCTGACCGATGGCAATGACTCGGGCTCAAACATCAACCTGGAGCAGTTAGAGCAGCAGCTCAAAACCAGCGGCTTTAGTAGCGACGATCGCATTGCCTTTTTCACCGTGGGCTACGGCGGCGAGGGTGACTATAATGCGAACGCCCTGGAGCAGATTGCCCAGCTCAACGGCGGCTATTTCAAGAAGGGTGATCCAGCCACCATTGCTCAGCTTATGGCTGACTTACAGTTGGAGTTTTAGAGGGCCGTTCAAGGCTTACGGATCGCAACAATCACGGCATAAACCATGGCTTTGAAATTGACCAATCCATTGCATTTTCCGCTAGCTGTCCTGGCTGGGGGAGTGGTGCTGGTACTGGGCATTCGATTGATGCGTCTGCCAGCGGTGGTCGCTTTACCAACGGCAATCGTAGTGGCAGGAGGCAGCGCTTCGATACGCCAAGGGCAAGGCAAAGGCCCCAGAAAATCCTCTAGCAAGTCTTCAGGCAAGTCTCGCGATCTCAGTGCAGAGCTAGATAGGCTCTATGTCAAGGCATCGGACTTGACAGAGCAAGCTGAACTCTTGCGAGAGGAGGCTACAGAACGACTCCAAGAGGTGCAACAACTGGAGCTACTGGGGGCCGTGCAATATGCCTGCGATCGCACCCAGGAATTACCAACTAAAATCCAGGGGATGATCGACCGCATGGGTGACGGCAAAGCCCTGCTCTCCGTCCCAGAGCTAACCCAGCAAATTGCTGACGCAACTGCCAAACGCGACAACAGCGATGGTCCCGTCAAAGCCCAATGGCAAACCTTGGTAGAGAGCCTGGAGCGCAACTTGAAACTGGCCCAAGATGGCGAAAATGCCAGCCAAGCCCAAGTGGCCAACCTTTCGACCCTGATCTCCAATGCTGCTGGGACACTTCAGCAGTTGCAAAACAAACTCCGTACCGCAGACCTCAGCAGTACCAGCGAGACCACAGCCCTACGTGCCCTCAGTGATGAGTTCAGTAGCTTCCAGGAGAATGTCGAACTGCTTGTGGCCTAACCCTCGTCGTGACCGACTCCGAAAGTAACAAACAACAGTGGCTCGGAAGCAACCCGCGGAAATCAGAAATCATCCATGTCTTCAAAATCCACGCGCACCATTCTCTCCCTGGGCATCGCAGCCATTGCCTTGGCGATCGCCTTTGCCCCCAGTAACTCCGGCGGTAGCCAAACCATCACCGTTGTGGCTGGTAGCGAGCTGCAAGAGCCACTCCTCCAGTTAGAGCAACAGTTTGAGCGGGAGAATCCCAACATTCAGGTGGACTTAAAATTCCAGGGCTCCCAGGACATGGTCAATCGATATATCGATGACAAGAACGACTTCGAGCCGACGATTCTCATGCCCGCCAATGGGGAGTTGCTAAATGAATTATCCAACCGCTGGCAAGCCCAAAATAGCGGTGAAGCTTTCCAGCAACCGCCCCAAGCCATTGCCAAAACCCAGCTCGTGGCGATCGCCTGGCCTGAACGGGGCAAGGTCCTTTTCCCCAGCGGTCAATTCAATTGGGACCGTTTAGAAGAAGCCCTAGACGCTAAGACCTGGGAAAAACTCGGCGGCCAGACGGAATGGGGCAGCTTCGACTTCCTCACCACCGACCCCAGCCGCTCTAACAGTGGCCAACTCACCCTCAGCCTCTGGACCCAGGCTGCAGCCAACAGTAACAGCCTCAGTGCCAATAGCTTTAACCCAGCCGAGGTTCAAAGCCTCTTCAGCTCTATCAAGCAATCGGTTTACCAGCCCCCTCGCTCCACCGATATCTTGCTACAAGAATTCATTGCCCGTGGTCCCAACGATGCCGATGTGGCCACGGTTTACGAAAGCATCGCCCTGCATCGCTGGAATCAATCCGCCCAGGGCAGCCGTACTCCCTACCAAATCTATTACCTCAGCCCCACCATCGAAACGGTTGCAACGGGAGCCGTGGTTCAGCGAGGCGTAGATCGCAGCGAAGCCCAGGCAGCCGAGCAATTTCTGGATTACCTCAATCAAGCGGAACAGCAGGAGGTCTTTGTCCAACATGGCTTCCGCTCCACCAATGCCAATGTAGATTTAGGCCAAGTCAGCAATAGTCCATGGCAGCAAAATATCCCCGGAGCCGCGATCGCCCCTCCTAGCCAAGCCCAACGCCCTCCGAACGCACAGACCATCCGAGAGCTCATCCGCACCTGGCAACGCGCCCAATAGGCCTACATCCAAGCTCCTGGGCAACAAGATTTCCCCACCTCTCCGAGGAATGCAGTATCGAGGCAAGCCTCAACACCGAAGCTCCAAACTTGCCCTAAACCCGCAGCATCTTGCGTGCAACGGTTTCTTCCACTCCCTTGGAGAGCAGCAGACCCTGGGCATAGTCACAATTCAAGCCCTGCAGCATCTTCAGTTGCTTATTCAACTCAATTCCCTCTGCCACTGTCTCTAAGCCCAAACTCTGAGCCAGGGTCACAATGCTACGAATGATTTCCTCGTTCTCCCGACTATCTTGCATATGAGAAACGAAGGAGCGATCAATTTTGATGCCATGGATGGGCAGACGATGCAGGTAGCTGAGCGAAGAATAGCCCGTCCCAAAATCATCCAAACTCAACCGCACGCCTAAGGCCCGCAAAGCGTAGAGATTCTCTTCCAAGATAGGAGCCTCATCCATGATGGTCTCCTCCAGAATCTCCAGCGTCAGCCAATGGGCATGGAGCTTGAATTCGTGCAACAGCCGCGAGACAAAGGCCACCAGATCGGGCTGGGCCAAGCTATGTCGAGACAGGTTTACATGCACCCCCAGAGGCCCATCGAGACCTAGCTCTGCCTGCCATTCACTCAAAGCTTTACAGGCCTGGGCCATTACCCAGCGATCAATATCCACTAATAGGCCAATATTCTCGGCCTCCGGCAGGAAATCCTGGGGCAATAACAAGCCTCGGCGAGGATGTTGCCACCGCACCAAGACCTCAAAAGCCCGGGGAACATTACTCGTCTCCCCACCATTGAGCGAAAAAATCGGCTGATAGTGAAGACGCAATTCGTCGTTGGCAATGGCTTGACGCAGGTCCATTTCCAAATTGACCCGAGCGATCGCCGCTCGCTGCATTTCCTCACCAAACACCACCACGGATTCACTCCCCTGCTGCTTCGCCTGGTACATGGCGATATCTGCCTGGGTTAACAGCTGACTAAAGTTCAAGCCCCGTACAGCTGCTTTAACCGGAGCAATCCCCAAACTCGCTCCAATAAAAATGCTCTTCCCCTTGAGATAAAAAGGCTGCTTTAGACGCTGAAGCATTCGCTGAGCGACCGTTATAGCATCTTCAAGGGAGCGAGGATGTAGCAAAATTGCGAACTCATCCCCTCCCAAACGCGCCACCCAATCCTGCTGGCGCAAACAATCTCGTAAGCGACGCCCCACTTCTACCAACAGCGCATCCCCTAGGTCGTGGCCCAGGGTGTCATTCACATCCTTGAAACCATTGAGGTCTAGATAGATCAAGGCCAGATCTTCACAGCGACCTGGGTCCGACAAAATCCCATCGCCGACCATGTACATCTGCCGACGATTCGCAAGCCCCGTCAACATGTCCGCATAGGCCAAGCGGTGGACTTCTTGGTTGCGACGGCGGCGACTGCATTCGTTACGCCACAGTAACCAAACCATGTTGCCCACCAACCCGGTCAGGACAAACATGATCGCAGCTCGGCCTTGAATCTGGCCATAGGTTCCATTGGCCCGCATTAGCTCTGGCAGCGGCGCAGAAATCCCCACGACCACCGTCTGTTCAGCCTCAGTCCCGACAAAGAGTGAAACGGGCATCCAAGCGGCAATTTCTCGCCCGGAATCGCGGGTCAAGCTCTCCCACCAAGGCGTCGACTCAACAGCCCGCTCAGGCTCCCAGATATACCAACCCACGCCTTCCTGGGCAGTCATCACCGCCTGGGTCATCGCCTCATAATGGGAAGCCCCTTGAGCCTGCTGCATAGCAAATATATCTGCCATACTGCTTTCCAAAGCAGCGCCAGACAAATCCTTGCTCTGGTCGAATAGCACACGCTCCGGCGTGTACAACCAAGCTTTCCCTAATCCGCGTGTGCCCAAAGGAGCCACGATCTGCTCAATCACTTCCGACTCAATCTCATCCCAAGTGCGATCGGCCTGCTGCTCCCCATGGAGGGCAATGGAACGGGCAGAACTCCGCAACACCGAAGCCTGGGCCTGTTGATAAATATTGATCGTACTGTTTTCCAGCAAGCGACTTTCAGCCACTAACCCAAACCACCCCAGCGCCATCAAGCTGACGGGGGCCAAAGCAACAAAGGGAAAGCGGGCCTTTCGAAAGTAGCGCTGCAAGGGCAGTTTTAAGCGCAAGGGTCACAGCCTTCAAGTGAGCGACATACCGTTTTCATAGCGTTCCGTTCAGTCTGCCAACAATGGGCACCAGAACTGTGAAACAAAATGTCTAGAACAATAGGTCCAGAAACATCGACCCAACAACCTAAAAAATTCAACAAGTTACGGGTCGTTTGGCTGGACCCACTCTAAGTGGAAATGCGCAAGTTTGAAAATGCCTTCGCCCCTCACCCACCAAGGGTTTCTTGCCCTCGCCCCATGAAGCTCACCTTATACCTTATGCATAGAGGTCGCTTCATTGACTTAACGTCAAATAAAGCCTTATGCCCAACTTTTTAAGAGGGGTTAGACCCCCTATGTGCCTTTCGAATCTTCGAAGAAAGGCATGAGGCCCGCGAAGCGCTCAAACTTATATGAAGCAGCAGAAGCAAGCGACGGACAAACAGAGCACCGATCCAATTCAGTGGCCTCCAATGCCCAGCACTTGAATTTAGCCACGCACTTCCATCTCTCGCAGAGGATTCAGAGTTTAGACCAGGACTTGAAACAGGTTGTTCGGGATCAGGCACGCCAGGAATGAGGCCCCTGCACCAACAGTCAATCTGGTTAAGCAGAGAGCCGCAATCAAGGTCCAGAGAGAAGGTTGAGATCGCCACGCTCTAGCTTTTGTCTTTAGCAAGTTACCCTGCAGCTGGGCTTGGGCTGGGTTGCTCCCGGAGTGTGACGGTGGCTGCTTCCAATGCAACCAGTCGCGAATCGAGTTGGTGGCTCGGGGGCAACAATTCCATTACCCGCAGGCGCTGAAGGCGTCGTCGAATACGGCCCGTTGCTCCCACCAAGAAGACTTCACGCTTCTTGGTGCGGGCTTCCTTCACCATCGTTTCGATCGCCAAGGAAGCAGTCACCCCCAGCAGCGGTACATCGCTCACATCCAGGATCAAGACATCGTAGTTCTTCACGATCGCCATACGCCGGGAAATCGCCTTAGCAGCCCCAAAGCTCATAGGTCCCCCCAGGCGGAACAGCATAATGCGTCCCTTCGCAGCCCCCATTAACTCGCGCTCCCGATCGGTCAGCTGAGTATCATCTGCCGGATCGGTCACAGCCTTGACCTGTTCCATTTGCAACTCAGTCAGGCTTTCCAAGGTCAAAATATTGGCCACAAACATGCCCACTCCCACAGCCAAAACCAAATTCACGAAGGCTGTGAGGAAGAGAACGCCGTACATAATGCCGGTGGCCTTCCAGGAAATACGATGGGCTCGGAGCAAGAACCCCCAATCGATAATATCGACGCCCACCTTAATCAAAATGCCTGCCAAAACCGTGAGCGGAATGGAAGAGGTCATCCCTCCAGCGCCAAGGGTGATCGTCAACAGCACCAGCGCATGGAACATGCCCGACAAAGGTGTTTTCCCCCCTGCCTGGGTATTAATAACAGTGCGCATGGTGGCACCGGCACCAGGTAAGCCCCCCATGGCTCCAGAAATACAGTTACCAATGCCCTGGCCAATCAGCTCTCGGTCCGAGTCATGCTGGGTTCGGGTGATATTGTCCGCCACGAGAGAGGTCAAGAGCGAGTCAATCGCGCCCAAGGTCCCCAACATGACCCCAAAACTCAGGAGTGGCTTAACGTCTTCGAGGCCGAACTGGGGAACTTGGGGCGTGGGAAAGCCAGCGGGAATCGGGCCAATGCGAGGAATACTATCCCCGCCAGGCAAGTTTAAAGACACCAACGTGCAAACAATCAGCGCCAACAAGGGAGCTGGCAAGATGCGATTTAGCTTTGCTGGGGAGCAAAACACAATAAACAATGTGAGAGCCCCCAAGGCTAGCGCCGTTAAATTGGCCTGGGTCGCTAATCCCGGCAAAGCCAGAATGGTCTGTAGGACATCTCCCTTAAAGGATTCCACCCCCATCAGCGGCACCAACTGGGGCACAATAATCAGCACGCCAATCCCAGACATAAAGCCAGAGATCACGGTGTAGGGAATCAGGGTGATGTACTTGCCCAAGTGCAACATGCCACAGACAACCTGGAACAGTCCGGCCAAGATCACCACCTCAAAGGTGAGGATCACGGCTTTCTGGGGATCATCGGGGTGCAGGGCAACCATTCCTGCCAGAACGGTGTTGGCCAGAAATGCCGACATGGGACCGGTCGGGCCGGAGACCTGGGAGGGTGTGCCGCCAAATAAGGCCGCAAAGAAGCCAACAAAAATAGCGCCATAGAGACCGGCGATCGCCCCCAGGCCAGAGGAAACTCCAAAGGCCAAAGCTAAAGGCAGAGCCACCACTGCTGCGGTTAAGCCCCCAAAAAAATCTCCACGTAAATTACGCGAATCGAAGCCATGGACCAACGGCATAGAGTTCTCCAGGAAGACGGCCCCGAAACGAGCCTGTCAAGACAGGTTGCAGGAACCGTTACACAATCGGGAAAAGAAACCGGCAAAGGAAAGAGTAGCCCAGAGGAACTGCCAAGAACTGTGAAAAATGAGCTGCGCAATGGGCTGCGTTGACGTAAATAGAGCGTTGCCGGACAGCGCGCTTCGCTGGCAATCAGTCGCGAGATCACAACAAAAGCGAAGTCCCTCTTGCAACTCGGCTAGTGCAGTTTAGCCCATGTTTTTGGCGAAACTCGCTGTCACTTTACGATTCGATGATTCACGAGGATGGGCAGCCTCACCGACAACTGTCATAAATCTTCTGTTGCATCCCTGTTGGGCCGACAAGAATCCCAAAGACTCGATTAAGAATGGTGCATCCAAGCTATTGGGCCGTCGCCATCACGGCATAAAAGGGATCTCCCCCAGGCATGCCAAACAACTGGAATACAGAGCTCACGGCACTCACCTTGGACTGCACTTCGGGCTGACTAAACCCAGGGGTCTGGGCAAAGTATTGCTGCACCAGGGCCACCCGATCTGCCTCAGTGCCATCTCGCCAGGCCGCGATCGCCTTTTGATAAAACATGCGGTTGGAAAAGCTAAAAATGGCGATGCCACCGGGCTTGAGGATGCGGCGAACCTCCGCAAAGACCTGCTCTGGCTGCTGCAAATACTGAACCGAGACCGTATTCAGCACTGCATCAAAACTGGCATCTTCCAGGGGCAACTGGGGCGTTTCATTTAGGTTTTGGACAAAGTAATGGTCCAAACGTTTGTTGCGAGCCAGCTCCTCGGCATTCATGCCATGGCCCTCCACATGGTCAAAAGCCACCTCGGACGGCAAGTGAGAGACCCAGCTACTCATCAGGTCGAGGACGCGGCTGTTGGGGGAGAGGCGATCGCGGTAGAGCTGGGTGAGTTGTTCTATGAAGCCCTCGTCCACATGGGTCACAAAGCGGGGCGCATCGTAAAACAGCAGATCATTGCTGGGATCAAGTTTGGTGCGCTGGGTGGCATCGAGGAGCATGGTCAGAAGAAATGGAGATAGGCCTTCGGCTTCAGTCTAATCAGATTTATCCATCAAAAAAGTCCTAGCCAACAAAACCATAGCTAGGGCACTCATTTCCTTTCCATCCGCTCAACAATTCAATTATTTTTGCGAGGGAAAAATCAATTTGTAAATTTTATGAAACATACATCCCCTTAGATCATATTTTTTCCAGATTTTCACGTTGATGGCCTGTTGTCCTATTTGTTAGGTTCGACTCAACATCCAGCGACTGAGACAACATGAAGCGTTTGGCATTGCTCCTGCTTTTCCTATGCGGCATAGGGTGGGCACTTTTTAACTTCCAGGGTCTAGAAAGTCATGGCGAGTTCAACTCGATTATTTTAGATTTCCGAGAGGATATTAGTGCCCAGGACTTGGAGCAGGACCTGGCGAGTCTCAGCAAAGATTTCAAAGTCACTCCCCGCTACAACAGCGAGTTCTCCCAGGACGACCACCTGGTTGTGGTCAAAGGTGACCAATCTCTGCTCAACGCGCTGCGTCGCTCCGACCTAAGCCAGGCCACGGAGTATATCGAGCCAAACTATACCTATAAGGCCTCCTTCGCCCCCAACGATCCGGACTTTGCTCGCCAGTGGAACCTCAAGAATATTGGCATGACCGAAGCCTGGAAAACGAGCCGAGGCAAGGGCGTCACCGTTGCCGTCATCGATACCGGGGTGAGCCGTGTTTCGGACCTCAAGCAAACGAAGTTTGTCCCAGGCTACGACTTTGTCAACGATCGCCAAAATGCCAATGATGACCATGGCCACGGCACCCACGTCGCCGGGACCGTGGCCCAATCCACCAACAATAATCACGGTGTGGCAGGGATCGCCTACGAAGCCAAGATCATGCCCATCAAGGTGCTCGCAGCTAGTGGTGGCGGCACCACCTCAGATATTGCCGAAGCGATTCGATTTGCAGCGGATCACAATGCCGATGTGATCAATATGAGCTTGGGTGGCGGGGGCTTTAGTGAAGCCATGAATGAGGCGATCGCCTATGCCCATCGCAAAGGCGTCACCATCGTCGCCGCAGCGGGCAACGCGGGCCGCAACGCCGCCGAATTCCCCGGTCGCTATAACCATGTCATCGCTGTCTCCGCCACCGGCCCCGACGGACAAAAAGCCGGTTACTCCAACTACGGTGCAGGGGTAGATATTGCCGCGCCCGGTGGAGCGATCGTCAATGCCCAGGATCGCACCACCGGCATTTTGCAAAACACTGTCGATGCTCGCACGGGCAAATCCATCTTTGAATATTTCCAAGGCACCAGCATGGCATCCCCCCATGTGGCCGGTGTCGCTGCCCTGGTGCGTGCCCAGGGCATCAAAAGCCCAGACCAAATCGAACGCATCCTGACCCAATCCGCCACTCGCGTGGAGAAGGATCCGCTCAATCACTTTGGTGCAGGCAATCTCAATGCTGCCGCTGCTGTGGCGCTGGCTCAAAACAAAGGCGCTAGCGTAGGCTTCAATACCAGCTTCACCACCCGCCGCCTCAGCTTCAATCTTCAGAGTATCCAATTGCTACCCAAGCTCTTGATGTTGGGTCTGGCAGGAGTCCTAGCCATGACAGTGCGCGATGGCCTCCCTCGCCGCTGGAGCTGGAGTCTCTTAGCTGGAACCATCATCGGCAGCTGCGGACTTTTCTTCTTCAAAGGGCTAGCCTTTTTCGACTGCCCTCAGCTCCCCCTGCGCATCCTCGGTAGCTCCATGGCGGAATGGGGCACGAT
>CALLPZ010000048.1 GCA_938015405.1 uncultured Pseudanabaenaceae cyanobacterium | reverse complement strand
GAGGGGGATGTGGTGGGCTTTGAAGCCCTCACGGGGGATAGCCGTGATTTCTTAAATGACATTCCCTTGGAGTCGTTGAAGCAGTCGTCGAAGCCTAACCAGGTTGCAGACTTTAAGGTGGTGTTTAAGTCCAGTGGCGTGCTGGAAGTGAGCCCCTGGGATGGCTTCTAGCTGATTGTCATGGGAGTTTCGGGAGGGATTAACTGCCTTCCAAACAAAACACCTCAAGCTTGGCTGCTGTGGCCTAACTTGAGGTGTTTTTTGTTGAGAGCGATAGCGAATCAGTGAGGATGGGGGATTAGCAAAGGCTCGTTTGGGGCCCTGTCAGAGCATCCGCAACCATTTCACCAAAGGTGATGGCTTGGTCTTCTTGGATGGTGAGAGCCTCTCCATTGGGATCCACTCGCCAATGGGGCGGTGCAGTATCACTGAGTTCGCCGGCTTCAAACAGGACCGATTGAGGATGAATGTTGCTCCAACCCAATAGCACGGCTTGCTCAAAGCCAGGGGGGTGAACGGTTCGGGTGGTTCCGGTCGCACTATTCCACACCAGGGCGTAGTCCGTGGCGAGGGAGCTGCAAAAGCGGGCTTCAAACTGCCGAGTTAACAGCTGATCTCCGGTCTCATTCCAGCCGATGGGCATGAGGATAGAAATAGAGCCTTGGGCGGCATCTTCCTCTGTGTCACTGCCCCAGGCTTGGGTGAAGGGACAACTGGCGGCAATGGCCTGGAGTGTGTTCTTGACCAAGTTCTCGATGAGAAGCACGCTACTGACTTGGCACTGATGAAGTTGAGGACACAACTCTAAGTGAATTCGACTGTAGGCCAGCCATTCCCCGTTGGGCGATCGCAGTGCTGCGGAGCGGTAATGCTGGGGGGTGAAATGATTGCTGGCTAGGGCCGCATTGTGGGCTGCCAATATCCAATTCCAGGGCACTGGATAGGGGCTATTTAAAGGATCAAGCTTCATTCAACACACCCTGCCTTGGCGCTGACGCGCCCATGGTTACTCATCACAGTCTGGTGACTGCAAACGTTCGATTCGCAGCGATCGCGTCCCTGCTGCCAGAGCTGGAGCGATCCCCGTTAGCTGCCGGTCGGCACAACAGCAGACCTAGCAAGCTGACTCCAAGATAGACAGCCCCAGATGCAATCGAGAACCGAGGAGACCTCGGATTCCGAAGGGCGTAATGCCGTCTAAATTGGGTGGTTTGCCCAGTTGGTTTACCCCAGGATTGGGAAGGACTGCGATAGAAACGACTTAATGAGTGTTACGCGATGCCGCCTTGCATCGTTTAATTCGGAGTATCTCTTGAACTCTGTTCATTTTTGGACATTGTTGGTTACAGCCTGCATTGATGCCCTGGGGGGAGTGACCCCTTGCTGGTCTATGCTTGCCCCATTCTTCGCAACCGACCTAGTTACCAAAGATATCGAGCTGGGCGGTGCCATCTTCTGAGACTTGCCCCTTGCGGCTCTCGCCTCGGCGGAGACCCACGGCAATTTTGCTGTGCTTCTCGATGCGGGCCATGACCTGGCGGGCACGGGTGATGACGGACTTGGGCAGGCCGGCCAGGCGAGCTGCTTCAATGCCGTAGGACTTACTGGCTCCACCGGGGCGGACCTGGTGGAGGAAGATGATTTGGTCGTCCAGCTCCTTCACCACCACCTGGAAATTCGCCACATTGTCGAGGATGGAGGCGACCTCGTTCATCTCGTGATAATGGGTGGCGAAGATTGCCTTGGCTCGCAGGTTTGTGGCGATGTATTCCGCTACGGACCAGGCGATGGAGAGGCCATCGAAGGTGGCGGTGCCTCGCCCAATCTCATCCAGGAGCACGAGGGAATGCTCCGTGGCATGATTGAGAATGTTTGCAGTTTCATTCATTTCCACCATAAAGGTGGATTGGCCAGTGGCGAGGTCGTCCACGGCTCCCACACGGGTGAAGATGCGATCGCAGATGCTGATATTAGCTTTACTCGCGGGGACAAAGCTGCCCACCTGGGCCATCAGCTGAATCATGCCGGTCTGGCGCAGGTAGCAGCTTTTACCGCTGGCATTGGGGCCAGTGAGGACAATGAGATCGGGGGGAGCTTTGCGATCGCTTTCTACCCCAGGAAATCCCATATAGGTTGAATTGGGCACAAAGAAGCCTGTGGGCATGGACTTCTCCACCACGGGGTGACGACCATCCTTGATCTTGAGAATGCGATCTAGGGTGATCTCGGGACGGCAGTAGTCCTGGTAAATCGCCGTCTCCGCTAGAGATGCTAATACATCTAATGCTGCGACGGCCTGGGCGACACTGCGAATCAGCACCGCTTGCTCACCCACTTCTTCCCGCAGTTTGAGGAAGATTTCGTATTCCAATTGGTTGAGGGTTTCCTGGGCGTTGAGGATGCGGGTTTCGCGGTCCTTCAGCTCTGGCGTGATGTAGCGCTCTTCCTTGAGCAGGGTTTGTTTGCGGATGTAGTCGTCGGGGATAGTGGCCTGGACGGTTTTGGCCCGGGAGACGCTGATGTAGTAACCGAAGTTCTTGTTGTAGCCGACTTTGAGAGAGGGGACGCCAGTGCGCTCTCGCTCGGTCATTTCCAGATTGGCGATCCATTGGCGATCGTCCTCCACCTGTTCCCGAAACTCATCTAGCTCTTGGTTAATACCAGGACGAATCAGTCCGCCGTCTGTCAGATAAATGGGGGGAGAATCGACGAGATGCTCATGCAAAGTGCGACCCAGTTGCTCTAGCACCTGGGGAACCTGCTTGAGGCTTTTAAAGTAGGGAGCGGTGCAGTCGGTAATGATGCGGGCCAGTTCCGGCAGGCGGGAGAGGGAGTCTGCGAGGGCGACGAGGTCGCGGGCATTGGCCTTACCCGAAGCGGCGCGACCGCTGAGGCGCTCGAGGTCGTATATGTCTCGGAGTAGAGTGCGCAGACCTTGGCGGAGGCTGCCGTTTTTGACCAGTTCTTCAATCGTGTCCTGGCGGGCGGCGATCGCTTTCGGATCCAGCAACGGCTGCAACAACCAGCGTCGCAAGGCCCGCCCACCCATGGTCGTCATGGTTTGGTCCAAGGCCCATAACAGGGAGCCAAAGAACGTGCCATCCCGCACGGTTTGGGTGATTTCTAAATTGCGTCGAGTCTGGTGGTCCAGCACCAGGAATTCCGTCAGCGTATAGGTGCAGAGCGGTTGGAGCAGGACCGGAGTTTCTTTTTGGGTGTCCTCCAGATAATGCAGCAATCCTCCCGCAGCTCTCACGGCCAGGGGCAGATGGTCGCAACCCATTCCTTCTAGGGACTTGATCTTGAAGCGATTGAGTAGACGAGACCTCGCCTCACTCTGCAAGAAGCTGGAACGAGGCCGAAAGGTATAGCACAAGTTGCTGGGTAAACAGTCAGGAACTTCGTCGAACTTCTCTGCAATCTTTTTCTCGCCGGGACGCAGCAGGCCGATGATATCTGGGGCATCGACGGGGTAAAGCACTTCCGAGGGCTGGAGGCGCAGCAGTTCCTGGGTGAGCTGGTCTAGGTCTTCCGCCTGGACCGTTTGAAACTCCCCGGTGGAAATGTCCGCGTAGGCCAGCGCCCAGTGGGCTTTCTCAATCACCACAGCGGCTAGGAAGTTATTGCGACGGGCATTGAGCATGCCCTCTTCGAGGATGGTGCCGGGGGTTATGACGCGGGTTAGCTCCCGTTTGACCAGCTGCCCTTGAGCGGCCTGGGATGCCTCTTCCACCTGGTCGCAAATGGCCACGGCAAAGCCTTTCTCCACCAGCTGAGCCGCATAGCGCTCCATAGCATGGTGGGGAATGCCGGACATGGGAATCTTGCCGACTTCCTTGCCTGCGCTCTTGGCGGTTAGGACGAGCTCAAGCTCCCGCGAGACGGTGACGGCATCCTGGAAGAAGCATTCAAAGAAGTCGCCCATGCGGTAGAGCAGCAGGGCGCTGGGGTTGATTTCTTTGGTTTCGGCGTAGTGGCGCATGCTGGGGGTCAGCAGGGACCAATCGACGGAGCGGTGATGCTCGTATTGAATGTTGTGTTTGGCCAGGTAGTCGGGGCGCTGGCTGGGGGAGTCTGAAGTTTGTTTATCTCGGGC
>CALLPZ010000047.1 GCA_938015405.1 uncultured Pseudanabaenaceae cyanobacterium | reverse complement strand
TGAACCGCGCACCTATGAGCTCTTCCGCGTCGATGGTCGCCAGCCTGTAGATGTGGGCTATAGCATGGTGATGACGGACATGGTGAAATACCAGCCCAAGGGCGAGAACCTCTTACCCAGTTTCGACGAGCTGTCCCTGCCCGAGGACCACAGCCGCTGGCAGAACCTTCAGGTCTGGTCCTCCGCAGTGTTTGGCCGCACCATGAGCCGCATTCAAGATCAGCGATCGCTGTCTTCCCTGGCCATTGGCAGTTTGTTGGCCTTTGCCTACGGCGTGCTCCACACCCTGGGGCCGGGCCATGGCAAAGCCGTGATTGTCTCCTACTTCGTGGGTCAGGGGGGCAGCCTGCGACGAGGCCTAACCATGGGCGTTCGCGTGGCTGTTTTCCATGTGTTTTCTGCCGTGCTCATTGCCGTGGCTACGGACCTGATTGTGCGGCAGGCGCTGGGTAGTGCGCCCGGTAGCTACACCGTGGTGCGGTTGGTAAGCTATGGGGCCATTTCCGCGATCGGCTTTTGGATGCTCCAGCAAGCTACCGATACTCAGCCTAAAAGCCAGGTCGTGACTGCTGCTGCTGGTTCTGCCTCGCTTTCCCCCAGTCTGGGCGATGCTGTCTTAAGTGGTGACCAAACGCCTCAACTGAACCAACAGTTACAGCATCAGTCCCAAGGCATTTGCAGTTGCATTGGCTGTGGGGATGGCAAGGGCGGTTGGCTCTCGCTTGCCATTGGAGCAGTGCCCTGTAGCGGTGCTCTGTTGGTGCTGATCTATGGTTTGGCTAATGATTTGCTATGGGCAAGTCTATTGATGGTGTTGGCTATTTCTCTGGGCATGGCCATAACCCTCTCAGGCATCGGCATTGTTGCCATTTGGGGCCGGGAGCAGGTGGGTAAGCGGAGTGGAAGCGATCGCAAGCGGCAAAAGCGTTTCCGAAGCCTGCAACTATTTTCCGCCTGTGCCGTCCTAATCACCGGCACCTTCCTCTTTGGTCTGACTCTCGCTTCAGCTCTGCTGTAGCAATATGTCGTCTTGGCTAGCTCCTGGAGGCGCAAATCCGCGCTTCCATTGGGATTACTAGCCTCCCCCCTTGGCGACGTCAGAACATCTGCGGTAATATTTGCCCAAGTTAGTCGATTTACATTGCGACATCTTTTCTCTGTCGCTTCAGAACTCTCTTCGCCAGGACATCACGATGAACCGCAGAGACTGCCTCAAGTACATCACCCTGGGCGGCACCTCCCTAATCGCCACAGCCCAGACGGCTAAAGCTGCTGCTCCCAAGCTCAAATTCCGCGAGCTCTACGCTCCTCAAATGGCATTCTCTGCCCAGGCCAAACAGCTAAATGGTCAAAAGATTCAGATGAAGGGCTACGTCGCACCTCCTCTCAAGCCCGACATCAACTTCTTTGTGATTTCCCGTTTGCCACTGTTCGAATGCCCTTTCTGCGAAGAAGAAGCAGAATGGCCTGACAACATTGTCATGGTTTACAGCAAGCAGTCCATCCCGACCGAAGTTGTCCCTGTCAATATCACAGGACGCCTAGAGCTGGGCACCCAAACTGACCCCAAGACCGGTTTTGTCAGCCGCGTTCGTCTCGTTGATGCTCGCTACTAACGTCGTCGAGTTATCAGTGGAATAGCCAGGTGGAACAGCCAGTAACCGCGCTGCTTGAGATTCGCGACCTCAGCGTCAGCTTTCGCGACAACCGTGCCTCTCAGCCCGATCTTCTGCCTGCCCTCTCGATTTCTGACTGGCGGCTAGAGCCTGGGGCTGTGGTGGGGATTCGGGGGCCTTCCGGGGCTGGTAAATCAACGTTGCTCAATGTGCTCAGTGGATTATTGCTTCCCCAGCAGGGGAGTATCCATTGGTTGGGCAACGAGATTACTCAGCTGAAGGAAGGACAGCGCGATCGCTGGCGGCGCAATAATATCGGCTTTATCTTCCAAGATTTCCACCTCATTCCCGAACTCTCAGCCCTAGAGAACGTTCTTCAACCCATTCGCTTCGACCACTGGCGTTGCCCACCGGAGCTGCGTCGCCGTGCCCGCGAGCTTCTCAGCCAATGCGGCATTCCCCGCGCCCACCAGCTGGCCAATAGCCTGTCCCGAGGTCAGCAGCAGCGCGTTGCGGTGGCTCGAGCTTTGCTCAAAAATCCGCCGATCTTGCTGTCAGATGAGCCCACAGCGAGCCTGGATCGAGCCAGCGCCGATGCAGTGATTGAATTACTCCTGGGCGCAACCCGAGAAACAGGCAAAAGCTTGATTGTGGTGAGCCATGACGAAGTTTTGCTGGCTCAGCTACCTCAGGCCTATGAACTCGTGGAAGGGCGCATCACATCATGAATCCCTTTGTTTTAATCCTGGCGATTCTGCGCCGACATCGTTTGATCACGCTGCTATTTGTGGCGATCGTGGCCTTGTCAGTGGCCCTCGGAGTGGGCGTTCTCAACCAAGAGAAAGCCCTACGCCAAGGAACCACCACAGCAGCCGACAAATTTGACATCATCATTGGTGCTCCGGGGAGTCATACCGATCTGCTGCTGAGTGCGGTGTACTTGCAACCCAAACAGGTAGAGCTGATTGACGGCAAACTGCTGGCTTCCATGTTGGCGAACCCTGATGTGAAATTCGTGGCGCCACTTGCCTTCGGCGATAACTATAAAGGCCAACCCGTTATTGGCTCCACGCCAGATTTCGTCACCTATCTCGCTGACGATCAACTGGAGGGGCGAGTCTTTGAGCGCATCACTGAGGCGGTCGCTGGAGCGAATGCGAGCCTCAGCCTGGGCGATCATTTTGAGCCCAGCCATGGCCATGGCGAAATCACCGAAGAGGCTGCGGAGGCTGCAGACCATGAAACCCTAGAAATGGAGATCGTGGGACGATTGCCGGTCACCGGGACGCCTTGGGATAGTGCGATTATTTCCAGTGTTGAGTCGGTTTGGGCCATTCACGATTTACCGACGGGTCATGACCCCAGCGGTCCCCGAGCGGAGGCCGTGGGTGCGCCGTTTGATGCCGCATTTTTGCCAGGAATTCCAGCTGCGATCGTCAA